>NZ_JBSFXK010000004.1:0-254221 GCF_053595355.1 Streptomyces sp. NPDC002513
CACACCCGGCGCGGTGCCGGTTACCTGATCAAGCCCGCGGTGTCATGAACCGCCGACGACGGCCGCGGACGCAGGGGCGAGTACGACAGCCGCGCCGGCAGGTGGGGCGCCCTGTCCGTGTTCAGGGACCGGTGATCAGGCCCGCACCAGCTCGCGGTCCTGGTCCGTGTCCGGGTCCCGGTGGTCGGCGTCGGCCCGGGTGCGCAGCCCCTCGCCCTCGACGTCCACGTCGGGCAGGGCGCGGTCCAGCCACGCCGGCAGCCACCAGGCCCTGCGGCCGAGGAGCGCCAGGACCGCCGGGACGAGCGCCATGCGGACCACGAACGCGTCGAAGAAGACCGCGATCGCGAGACCGAAACCGATCATCTTGATCATCGACTCGCTGGAGCCGATGAAGCCGGAGAAGACAGCGATCATGATGACCGCGGCCGCCGTGACGACCCGGGCACCGTGCCGGAAGCCGGTCACGATCGCCTGGCCGGGCGTCTCGCCGTGGACGTATGCCTCCCGCATCCGCGTCACCAGGAAGACCTCGTAGTCCATCGCCAGGCCGAAGACCACGCCCACCATGAAGATCGGCATCATCGACATGACCGGGCCGGTCTCCTCGACGCCCATCAGACCGGACAGCCAGCCCCACTGGAAGACCGCGACCACCGCGCCGAGCGCCGCCGTGACCGAGAGCAGGAAGCCGAGCGCCGCCTTCAGCGGGACCAGGATCGAGCGGAAGACCACGATCAGGAGGAGGAAGGCGAGGCCCACCACCAGCGCCAGATAGGGCAGCAGTGCGTCGTTCAGCTTCTGCGAGACATCGATGTTCATCGCCGTCGTGCCCGTGACCAGCAGCTTCGCGTCCGTGTGCGCCGTGATGCCGGCGCCCGCGTCCCGGATGCCGTGCACGAGGTCCTCGGTGGTGGTGGAGGACGGCTTCGAGCCGGGGATCACGGTGATCATCGCGGTGTCACCGGACTTGTTGTACGTCGCCGGCGTCACCGCGACGACGTCCTTCATGTCCTTGATCTCGTCGGTCACCGCCGTGACCGCCGCCTTCGGGTCGTCGCTCGCCTTCGCGTCGACCACGACCATCAGCGGCCCGTTGAAGCCGGGGCCGAAGCCCTCGGAGAGCAGGTCGTACGCCCGGCGCTGCGTGGTGGACACCGGCTGCGAGCCGTCGTCCGGCAGGCCCAGCTCCAGCTTGGACGCCGGGACGGCCGCGGCACCGAGCGCCACGACACCCAGCAGCAGGACGGCCAGCGGACGGCGGACGACGAAGCTCGCCCACCGCGTGCCCATGTTCGGCCGGTCCTGCCCGGCGGCGCCCCGGCCGCCGCCCAGCAGCCTGCTCTTCTCGCCCGCCGGCTTGACCTTGCGGCCCGCGTAGCCCAGCAGCGCCGGGATCATCGTCAGCGCGATCAGGACCGCGATGGCGACCGTGCCCGCCGCGGCGACGCCCATCTTCGTCAGCATCGGGATGTTGACCACGGCCAGACCCACCAGCGCGATCACGACCGTCAGCCCCGCGAAGACCACCGCCGAGCCCGCCGTGCCGACCGCGCGGCCCGCCGCTTCCTCGCGCTCGCGGCCCTCGGCCAGCTCCGCCCGGTAACGGGAGACGATGAACAGCGCGTAGTCGATACCGACCGCGAGGCCGATCATCATCGCCAGAGTGGAGGTCGTCGAGCCCAGGTCCAGGGCGCTGGCCAGCGCGGTGATCGTCGAGACGCCGATGCCGACGCCGATCAGGGCGGTGAGCAGGGGCAGTCCGGCCGCCACCAGCGAACCGAAGGTGATGACGAGGACGACCGCGGCGATCGCGATGCCGATGACCTCGGTGGCACCGGTCTCCGGTACGGCCGACAGTGCGTCACCGCCGACCTCGACGGTCAGCCCGCCGTCCCGCGCGCCCTGCGCGGCCTCCTTCAGGGCGTTCTTGGAGGCGTCCTTCAGCTCCATACCGGAGACCTTGTACTTCACCTGCGCGTAGGCGACGGTGCCGTCCTTGCTGACGGCGTGCGCGACGAACGGGTCGGCGACGGAGGTGACTTCGGAGCCGTCGCGCAGGTCCTTGACGGTCCTCTCGACGACCGCCTTGTTGTCCTTCGCCGTCACCTTCTCGCCGTCCGGCGCCTGGAAGACGACGCGTGCGGTCGCCCCGTCGGCACTCATCCCGGGGAAGCGCTGCTCCAGCAGGTCGAAGGCGCGCTGGGCCTCGGTGCCGGGGATGGAGAAGGAAGAGGAGCCCGCGACGGGGGCGCTGGCGGCGCCGACACCCGCGAGCGTCAGCAGCGCCACCCAGATCAGGGCGACGAAATGCCGTCGCCGGAAGGCGAGTCGGCCGAGTTTGTAGAGGAACGTGGCCACGGGGGCGTACTCCCGGTCAGGTCGTGGGGTGTTCGGGGCAGGGGTGATCAGCCCGACGACGTGAGCGGTGACGTCAGGTGAGGGTCAGCCAGGGGGACTGGTCAGGTGGTGGGCACGCCGAGGGCGGGGAGGACCACGGCGTCGAGGTACGACGTGAGAAAGGCCTGGGTCGGCGGCTGGTCCTCGAACAGCGTGCGAGTGGCGAAGCCGCCGACCAGCATGTGCACGAGGAAGTCCAGCGCCGGGCAGTCCGGACGGATCTCGCCCCGGTCGATGGCGCGCCGCAGCACCTGCTGGAACTTCGTCATCTCCGGTTCGATCAGCTGCTCCCGGAACGCCTGGCGCAGATCGTCGTTGTGGTGCATCGCCATGGCGACGCCCCGCATCAGGGCCGAGTTCTGCTCCATCGTGCAGTCGTCCTCGAGCGACACCAGGGCGTGCAGATCGCCTCGGAGCGAACCGGTGTCGATCTCGCCGATACGGCTCGGCTTGCCATGCCGGAGGGCCTTGACGACCAGTTCGGCCTTGCCGCCCCACTGGCGGTAGAGGGTGGCCTTGCTGGAGCGGGTGCGGGCGGCGACGGCGTCCATGGTCAGGGCGTCGTAGCCGACCTCCCGGAGCAGGTCGAGCACGGCCTCGTACAACTCGGCCTCGCGCTCGGGGGTGATCCGACTGCGCCGCGCCGTCGCGATCTCAGTCATCCGGCTCACCTTCCTGCTCCGCGTCCGAAGCGGCAGCGCTTCGAACGACACGGTTTCGTACTACCAAGAAGATACCCCGCCCCGCGAGCGAAACGAAACCGTTTCGTACGTGTGTTGGGTCACGAGCCTGACGCGCAACCGGTGCGCGGACGTGGGTGCGGATGTGGGCGCGGGCGCGCAGCGGCGCCGTACGAGGAGGCGTGGGCGCCCGGCGCGAGGGACGTACGCGGCGCACGCAGCGCGCACGGAGCCCTGGCCGACCGGCGTGAGCGGCGCGCAGAAGCCACAGCCGACCGGCGCGAGCGGCGCACACGAGCCACGGCCGACCGACGAGAGGAGCGCGCAAGAAGCCCCAAGTACCCGGCGCACGAAGCGCGCAAGGCGCCCTCGCGGCTCGGTGAGGCGCGCACCCGGGCACCCGCGGGGCGCCCGCGCCGACCACCTGAACGGCCTACGAGTTGCCGCGGCCCCTCGGCAGGAAAAGCATGGGTAGGTGAGCGACACGAGCGACGTGCACGAGAACGCCCCCGGCTATCTCCGCTTCCCGCACCTGCACGGCGACCGACTCTGCTTCGTCGCCGAGGACGACCTGTGGGTGGCCCCGCTGGAGGGGACCGGCCGCGCCTGGCGGCTGACCGTCGACCGCACGAAGATCGGCCATCCCCGCTTCTCACCCGACGGCCGCCACATCGCGTACACGAGCTGGCGCAGTCTGGTCCCGGAGATCCATCTGACGCCGGTGGACGGCGGTCCCGGCCGGCGGCTCACCTACTGGGGCAGCTCCGACACCCGGGTCTGCGGCTGGACACCCCCCGACCCGGACGGACACTCCTGCATCCTCGCCGTCGCCTCGCACGGCGAGCCCTTCGCCCATTTCACCTGGGCCTACAAGGTCCCCACCGACGGCGACCCGGGCGGCAAGCTCCCCTGGGGCCCGGTCTCCGACATCGCCGTCGCCGATGTGGCAGGCGAACACATGACCCTGCTGCTCACCGGCGCCGCACCCCACGAACCGGTGTCCTGGAAGCGCTACCGGGGCGGCGCGACAGGCCGGCTCTGGCTGCACGGGCGGCGGCTGCTCGCCGACCTCGACGGCCACCTCGACTCCCCGATGTTCGTGGGCGGACGGATCGCGTTCCTCTCCGACCACGAGGGCGTCGGAAACCTGTACTCGTGCGCCTGCGACGGCTCCGATCTGCGCCGCCACACCGACCACGACGCCTTCTACGCCCGGCACGCGTCCAGCGACGGCACGCGGGTGGTGTACCAGTGCGCGGGCGACCTGTGGATCGTCGACGACCTGTCCCCCGACTCGGTCCCCCGCCGCCTGCGGATTCGCCTGGGCGGGCCGCGCGCGGGGCGCCGCAGGTACCAGGTGCCGGCCGTACAGCACGTGGACGGCATCGCGGTCGACGAGACCGGGCGGGCCAGCGCGGTCGTCGTCCGCGGCAGCCTGTACTGGCTCACCCACCGCGACGGCCCCGCCCGTGCGATCACGGACACCCCCGGCGTCCGGGTGCGGCTGCCGGAGATGCTGGGCGACTCCGGGCAGGTCGCCTATGTCACCGACGCGGAGGGCGAGGACGCGATCGAGATCGCGTATCTGCCGCGCGCCTCCGGCGACCGTGCACCACGCCGGCTGGCCTCCGCCTCCGGACAGCTCGGCCGGGTCCTGGAGATGGTGGCGGACCCGCAGGGCGAGCGGCTCGCGATCGCCTCCCACGACGGACGGCTGCTGCTCGTCGACACGCAGGTGCCGGACGAGGCCGGTGGGACGACGGAAACCTCAGGGCCCGACGAGGCTTCAGGAGCCGAAGAGGTCGAAGCGGCCACAGAGACAGGAACCGCACAGGCCACAGGAGCCGAGAAGGCCACAGGAGCCGAGAAGGCCGCAGGAGCCGAAGAGATCACAGCGGCCGAAGAAGTCCCGGTGGCCCCGGAAACCTCGCCGCAAGAGTCCGCCGGAGCGACCGGCGGCGCGGTCACCGAGCTGGTCCGGTCGGTCAACGGCCCGGTCCGGGATCTGGCGTTCTCCCCGGACGGGACCTGGCTGACGTGGTCGCACCCGTGGATCGGCCGGTCGTTGCGGCAGATCAAGATGGCACGGATCCAGGACCGGCTGATCGTCGACGTCACCAACGGCCGTTTCGAGGACGAGAATCCGGTCTTCACCCGCGACGGCCGCTATCTGGCGTTCCTGTCCTGGCGCGGCTTCGACCCGGTGTACGACGTGCACACCGGGGACCTGTCCTTCCCGCTCGGCTGCCGTCCGTATCTGGTTCCGCTGTCCTCGGCGATCCCCTCCCCCTTCGCGCTGAACCCGGAGGGACGTCCCGCGGCCGGCGGCCTCGACCCGCTGGAGGAAGAGGAGGGCGACGGGGTGGTGACCGTCGAGGTCGAGGGCCTGGCGAGCCGCGTGACGCCGTTCCCGGTCCCGGCGTCGAAGTACTCGTCGCTGTGCCCGGTCGCGGGCGGGGGCCTGGTCTGGCTGCGCTGGCCGATCTCGGGCGCGCTCGGCGAGACGTTCCTGAACCCGGACGACACCTCCGGCCGGCCCACCCTGGAGCACTTCGCCATCAGCAAGGCGAAGAAGGCCGAACTGGTCGGCCATCTGGACTGGTTCGCGGTGAGCGGGGACGGGACGCGGCTGGTGGTCGTCGACGAGGGCGAGCTGCGCGCGGTTCCCTCGACCGAGCCCGGCGACAGTGACACGACGGTCTGGATCGACGCACGCCGGATCATGCACGAGGTGGACCCCGGGGCGGAGTGGCGGCAGGCGTACGCGGAAGCGGGCCGGATCATCCGGGCGTACTTCTGGGAACCGCAGATGGGCGGGATCGACTGGGACGCGATCCTCGAGCAGTACCGTCCGCTGGTCGAACGCGTCGCGTCGCCGGACGATTTCGCGGATCTGCTGCGCGAGGTACTGGGCGAGCTGGGCACGTCCCACGCGTATGTGTCCCCGGCCCGGCGCAACGAGGGCCCGGCGCACTACCAGCGCTACCAGGGCCTGCTCGGCGCCAACTTCGTACGGCGCGACAGCCGCTGGGTGGTGAAGAGGATCCTGTCGGGCGAGTCCTCGGACTCGAAGGCGCGCTCGCCGCTGGCGGGCACGGGAGTCCGGGAGGGGGCCGTCCTGACCCATGTGGACGGACGGCCGGTGGATCCGGTGACGGGGCCGTATCCGCTGCTGGCGGGCGCGGGCGGCACGACGGTCGAGCTGACGTTCCGGCCGGCCGAGGGCGCGGGGCGGCCGCGCAGGGTCGCCGTGATCGCGCTGATCGACGAACGGCCGCTGCGCTATCAGGACTGGGTGGCCAAACGCCGTTCGGTCGTACGCGAGTTGAGCGGCGGCCGCTGCGGCTATCTGCACATCCCGGACATGGGGGGATCGGGCTGGGCGCAGTTCAACCGGGACCTGCGGATGGAGGTCTCGCTGCCGGCCCTGATCGTGGACGTACGGGGCAACGCGGGCGGCCACATCAGCGAACTGGTCATCGAGAAGCTGACGCGCAAGATCCTGGGGTGGGACCTGACCCGCAACGCCCAGCCGGTGTCGTACACCTCGAACGCGCCGCGCGGGCCGATCGTGGCGCTGGCCGACGAGGCCACGGCCTCCGACGGCGACATGATCACGGCGGCGATCAAGCAGCTGAAACTCGGCCCGGTGGTGGGCCAGCGCACCTGGGGCGGTGTGGTGGGCATGACGGGCCGGCACCGTCTGGGCGACGGCACGGTGATCACGGTCCCGATGAACGCGGCCTGGTTCTCCGCGTACGGCTGGTCGGTCGAGAACCACGGTGTCGCCCCGGACCTGGAGATCCTGCGCACCCCGCTGGACTGGGCCGAGGGCCGTCACAGGCAGTTGAGCGACGCGGTCGAGCTGGCCCTGGACCTGCTGCGCACCCAACCGCCGGCCACACCGCCGGACTACAGCGACGTCCCGGACCGTACCCGCCCCAAACTGCCGCCGCGGACGGCGGGGTAGCCCGTCACGGACGGCCGGGAAGCCCGTCCCCCAGGGCACGCGCGCGTGGGGCGCCCTCCAGAGGGGGACGCCCCACGCGGGGTCAAGGCCGGGCGCACACTACATGTCGTAGTCCTGGTTGAAGCGGTCCTCCGCCTCGTCCTGCTGCCGCCGCGTGTCCTCGGAGCGCTGCCGGCCGCGCTCCTGAGCCTGCTGGCCGCGCTCCTGGCCCTGACGGCCGCGCTCCTGAGCCTGCTGGCCGCGCTCCCGCGCCTGCTGGCCGCGCTCCTGGGCCTGCTGCTTGCCCTGCTGCGCCTTCTGCTTGGCCTGCTGCTTCATCTGCTCGGCCTTGTCCTGGAACTGGTCCTTCATGCCCATGTGGGTTCACTCCCGTAGTGGGTGAGGGGATCGGGCTCGACCAGACTGACACGCACCGACAAAGCACGCATTTCGATCAGTTACGCAGCGTACGGCGCTGCTGCTCATCGGCCTCCCCGCCGGCTCCCACCAGCCCCGTGCGCACCCCGGTGAGCCGGGGCTCGAACCGCCGGATGTCCCGCTGTCCCACCGTGGCGATGAGCCCGGGCAGATACCCGCGTACGGCCTGCATCCCGCGCAGCCACGCCTGCCCGTAGACATGGCTGGACCGCCGCTCGATCCCGGCCACGATCCGTTCCACGGCCGGCCCGAGCGGATACGTCTTGCCGGCCGGCCACGGCAGCCGCTGCCGCAGCTCCCGCATGACGTCGTCGCGGTCGGCGCCGCGCACCATGTCCGTGTCGGTCCAGGACAGATACCCGACCCCGACGCCGACACCGTGGTGCGCGACCTCGGCGCGCAGACTGTGCGCGTACGCCTCCACGCCCGACTTGGACGCGCAGTAGGCCGTCATCATCGGCGCGGGCGTGATCGCCGCGAGCGAGGCGATCTGGAGCAGATAGCCGCGGCTCTCGATCAGCGCCGGCAGGAAGGCGCGGGCCGTCACCGCCGAACCGATGAGGTTCACCTCGATCACGCGCCGCCAGGCCTCGGGATCGGAGGCGGTGAACGGACCTCCGTTCGCCACACCCGCGTTGGCGACCACGATGTCGACCTGTCCGAACCGTTCCTTCACCTCCTCCGCCACCCGTGTCATCGCCTCGTGGTCGGTGACGTCGGCGTGCCAGTGGCCGCTGTCCCCGTACAGCCGCTCCGAGGCCTGCTTCAGCGCCTCCGCCTCCAGACCGACGAGCGCGACCCTCACCCCGCGGACCGACAGCTTGCGGGCCAGCAGTTCGCCGACGCCCCGAGCGGCGCCGGTGACGACGGCCACCCGGCCCTCCAGGCTCACCCTGCTCATGCACCCTCCTTGACCTGTGCGTTCCCCATATGGGCCGGGACGAGTGCGCGTATCTTCCCGGTCACCAGCTCCGGTGCCTCGACCGGAGTCATATGGCCGAGCCCCGGCAGTTCCGTGCTGCCCACGCAGTGGGGCAGCACGGCGGCCAGCGCCCGCGCGTGCACCGGCGGGGTGAGCCGGTCGGCGGTGCCGACCAGGACCTCCGTCGGGACGGTCAACTCGCCTATGCCGTGGTCCAGATCCAGCGTCCGAAGCACGCGCGACCAGGCGTGACGCACCTCCCGCGGGCAGCCGTGCACCACCCGGGCGCACGCCTCCACCATGGCGGTCGTCGAACCGGCACCCATGGTGGCGTACTTGAGGACACGCGAGGCCACCGGTGTGACCGGCCCGAGCGGGGCGCGGGAGCCCAGGACGCGCGCCGTGAGCCAGGTGCGCACGCGCCCGGCGCGCAGCGGGAGCACCCGGGCCTCGGCGACCAGGCGCGCGCTCCCGGTGCTGCACAACAGGACGGCCGCCGTATGCGCCCTGAAGCGGGGGCGTCCGGCCGCGGCCAGCACCGTCATCCCGCCCATGGAGTGGCCCACGACCACGGCCTTCTCGCCCGGCGCGAGCGTGGCGGAGAGCACCGCCTCCAGGTCGTCGGCGAGCGCTTCGGCGGTGCACCTGGGGCTCGCGGGACTGCGTCCGTGCCCCCGCTGGTCGTAGGCGATCACCCGGTGGTCGGCGGCCAGGTCCCGGATCTGCGCCGCCCAGAAGGCGATCGAGCAGGTCCAGCCGTGGGCGAGGACCACCGCGGGCGCGCCCTCGGGTCCATGGACCTCGACATGCAGCCGGGCGCCGTCGGCGGAGCGGACGGTCAGTTCCCGGGCGGGGGCGGGCGGCGCGTAGGGCCCGCTCGTGACATACGCCGGCCGGCTCATGCGTGCGCCTCCGTCCGCGTCTCTTCGGGCCGCTCGCCCGGCTCCGCGGTGCGGGGGGCGCGGACCACCTGGTACTCCCCCAGGTCGACCCGGCGGGTCGCGTTGCGGAACTCCGTCGTCGTACCCGGCCAGATGGTGGTGTTGCGGCCGCTCGCGTCGAGGTACCAGCTGGTGCAGCCGCCGGTGTTCCACACCGTGCGCTTCATGCGCTCCTGCACCGTGTGGTTCCAGGCGTCGACGGCGCCCGGCCGGGCGTCGAGCGCGACCCGGCCGCCGAGCACCCCCAACTGCCGCAGATAGTCGGCCATGTAGTTCAGCTGGGACTCGATCATGAGGATCATCGAGGAGTTCCCGAGACCGGTGTTGGGCCCGATGATCGTCATCCAGTTGGGGAATCCGGCGGCGGTCGCGCCGCGCAGCGCCTGCATGCCGCCGCTCCACGCCTGGGCGAGCGTCCGCCCCTCCGCGCCGACCACCCGGTCGGCGATCGGCATGTCCGTGACGTGGAAGCCGGTGCCGAAGACGATCACATCGGCCTCGGTCTCGGTGCCGTCCGCCGCGACCAGGGTCGAGCCGCGGATCTCGCTCAGACCGGAGGCGACGACGTCCACATGGGGACGGGTGAGCGCCGGATAGTACGTGTTGGAGAGCAGGATCCGCTTGCAGCCGATGCGGTAGTCGGGGGTCAGCTTGGCCCGCAGCGCCGGATCCTTGACCGCCCGGGCGATGTTGCGCCGGGCCATCCGCTCGACCAGGCCCAGTTCGTCGGGGTGCTTGGTGAACGCCTGGACCTGCAGTTCCCGGATGCCCCACAGGAATCCGCGGCGCAGTTGCGTGGTGAACGGCAGTGCGCGGTGCAGCCGGCGCTCCAGAGGGCTGATCTCCCGGTCGACCCGGGGCATCACCCAGGGCGGGGTGCGCTGGAAGAGGGTGAGCCTGCCGACGACCGGCTGGATCTCGGGAACGATCTGGATCGCGGAGGCGCCCGTGCCGACCATGGCGACGCGTTTGCCGCGCAGGTCGTAGTCGTGGTCCCAGCGGGCGGAGTGGAAGATCTTCCCGGGGAAGCCGTCGAGGCCGGGAATGTCCGGGATCTTCGGGTCGGGCAGCGGGCCGGTGGCGGAGACGACGACATCGGCGGTGAGCGGCCCGCCGCTGGTCTCGATCGCCCAGTGCAGTTTCCCGGAGTCCCAGGTCATCAACTTCACTTCGGAGTCGAAGCGGAGGTGGGGCCGCAGCCCGAAGACGTCCGCCACATGCTCCAGATAGGCGCGGATGTGCTCCTGCCCGGAGAAGGTGCGCGGCCACTCGGGGTTGGGCGCGAACGAGAACGAGTACAGGTGCGACGGAACGTCACAGGCGCAGCCGGGGTAGGTGTTGTCGCGCCAGGTGCCGCCGACGCCGCTCGCCCGCTCCAGCACGACGAAGTCGGTGATGCCCTCCCGGCGCAGCCGCACCGCGGCCCCGAGCCCTCCGAACCCGGACCCGATCACCGCCACCCGCACATGAGGCACTTGCTCGCTCTCGGCCATCCCGAAGCCTCCCGGTTCCCGCGGCCGGCTCCGCTGACGCCTGGTCAGGGAGTCGGCAGGACTCTGCCAGTGAACACTGGCACCATGGGGAGGGTAGGTCAGCGGCGTACCGATGGGTAGAGGGCGGCACGAGGAAAGTTACCGGCGGTACGACGTAGGGTGCGGGCGTGGCAGAGGACGGGGAGCGGCGCGAGTACCGCATGGAGGAGCTGGCCGAGCAGGCCGGCATCACGGTGCGCACCCTGCGCTTCTACCGCGAGCGCAAACTGATCCAGCCACCGCGCCGCGAGGGCCGTATCGCCTGGTACGACGACACCCATCTGGCCCGGCTGCGCACGATCTCGGCACTCCTGGAACGCGGCCACACCCTCAACGGCATCGCGGAGCTGGCCGAGGCGTTCGACCACGGACGCGACGTCGGCGATCTGCTGGGCCTCGGCGGCCCCACCGAGGAGACCCCGGTCCGCCTCACCCCCGAGGCCCTGGCCGACGTGTTCGGCGCCGAGGCGACCCCGGAGAACCTCGCTGCGGCGCTCGACCTCGGCTACCTCGGCACGGACGGCGGCGAGATCGTCCACATCAGCCGCCGGCTCCTCGACGTCTCGGCGGCCCTGGTGCGCGAGGGCATCCCGCTCGCGGACGTCCTGGCCGCCGCCCGCCGCGTCCGTGAGCACACGGAGGCCCTGGCGGAGGTCTTCACGGACCTGATGTCCGCCCACCACCGCTCCCCCGAGGACGCCCGGCGGCTGCGCCCGCTGGCCCAGAGCGTGGTGGCGGCGGAACTCTCACTGTCCCTGGACCGCCACCTGCGCGAGCCGTAGACCCGCCGCGGGCCGCCCCGCGCCGCGCTCGGATCACTCGAAGACCACCGTCACGGGAGCGTGGTCGGACCACCGCTCGCCATGACTGGCCGCCCGCTCCACCACGGCCTTGACGGCCCGGCCCGCGAGCCCGGGGGTCGCCACGGCCAGGTCGATCCGCCATCCCGAGTCGTTGTCGAAGGCACGCCCCCGGTAGGACCACCAGGTGTACGGCCCCTCGGCATCCGGGTGCAGCGCCCGCACCACGTCGACGTACCCGCCGTCCTCGGGGTCGAGGACCCGGCCCAGCCACTCCCGCTCCTCGGGCAGGAAGCCGGAGTTCTTCCGGTTGCCGCGCCAGTTCCTGAGGTCGGCCTCGCGGTGGGCGATGTTCCAGTCGCCGCACACGAGGACCTCGCGCCCGTCGGCGGCCGCCCGCTCCCGCAGCTCCTTCAGATGACCGAGGAACTCGGCCATGAACCGGAACTTCTCCTCCTGCCGCTCGGTGCCGACCTCGCCGGAGGGCAGATACAGACTGGCGACGGTGACCCCGGGCAGGTCCGCCTCGACATACCGCCCGCCGCCGTCGAACTCGGCCGACCCGAACCCGACGCGCACCCGGTCGGGCTCGCGGCGGGTGTAGAGCGACACCCCGGCGCGTCCTTTCGCGGCGGCGGGCGCGTGCACGACGTGCCATCCGTCGGGCGTCCGCACGTCCACGGGGATCTGCCCGGGCTCGGCCCGGACCTCCTGGAGGCAGAGCACATCGGCGGGGGTCCCGGCCAGCCACTGCGCGAACCCCTTCTTCGCGGCGGCCCGGATCCCGTTCACGTTCACGGAGGTCACCGTCAGCACAACACTCTCCCCGGCGTCACAGTCGGCGCGACCGACCGGACACCGAGTCCGAGGTCACCGTCATCACGCCGGAACCCTACCGGCACACTGGAAAGGCCCCCGTAGACGACGATGCATAGCTTTACGATTGGCAGCATGAATATTCGCCGTGTGTCCTTCGACCACCCCGACGCCGTCAAGCTCAGCGATGAGGTCCAGGCCGAGTACCACCTGCGCTACGGGGACGGCGGCGACGCCACCCATCTGGAACCGACGATGTTCGACCCTCCGTCCGGCCTGTATCTGATCGCCTACGACGAGCAGGACCGTCCCGTCGCCACGGGCGGCTGGCGCGGCCAGGAGAAGAACGACGAGGGGTATCTCGACGGGGACGCCGAGCTCAAGAGAATGTTCGTCGTCGCGGCGATGCGGGGCCGCGGCCTGGCCCGCCGCATACTGGCCGCGCTGGAGGACGACGCCCGCGCGGCCGGCCGCACCCGCATGGTCCTGGAGACGGGCACCAAGCAGCCGGAGGCCGTGGCCCTCTACGCCTCCAGCGGCTACGAGCCGTGCACCAAGTTCGGCTACTACCGCCACCACGAGCTGAGCCTCTGCTTCGCGAAGCCGCTGTAGAACACCACGGGCCCGCCCGCCCCGTCCGCCCCGACCATCCGCGGGCCCGGGCGGGCGGGCCCGCGAAGCCCGGCACCGGCTCCCGTCCACCCGAGCCTGACGCAACCCGGCGAGGCGTACGTGACCGGTCCACTGCCCTGCGCCCCTCTTCCGGGTGATAGCGCCGGCGTGGGTTTCGAAGTAATTTCAAAGTCATGGGTACCGAGAACGCGGCCGTGAACTTCTCCGAGCTGGTCAACAAGAACAAGCAGACCCTTGCCCGGCTTCAGGAATCGCCGAGACTGCTCCTGCACCGCAGAGACGGCGAGGATCTGGTCCTCACCACCGCGGCGCGGGCGGAGCAGGACCAGACGGTGGTGTCGGCAGCCACCCGGATGCTGGCCGCGATGGCACGCCGGGAGCCCGGCAGCATGGAACTGCTCCTCGACATACTGCCGGACGCCTTCCCGTGGGTCCGCTTCCTGCCCGAGCCCGATCTCCACGCCTTCGCTGTCGAACTGGTCGACACCATGCGCGCCGCCGACTCGCTCGGCAACAGCGCCTCCGTCGCCCAGTTGCTCATCGCCTGGCAGCACACCGCCGAGGTCTACTCCGACCCTCAACTGCTGCACCGATACAACGAAGGAAGCAGTCACCTGGAAGGGTGTGCCCAGTAAGGCGATCCGTCGGCGCAGTACATCTGCGTTGATGTGGCGGGCGGCGGGGCCCATGAAGGACAGGGCCTCGATGTCCTGGGCGGTCAGGGCCATGACGTACTCCAGCGCTTCGGCCCGATCGCGCCGGAAACGCGCGGAGAGCGTGCGGCGAAGGCGCTCTTCCTTGGCTGGGTCGACCGACAGCAGGCCGAGATGCCGCTGGAGTTCGCCGAGGTGCTGTGGTGAAGGGGTGACGGTCAGCAGGACGCCGTTCGGCTGGAGGATCCGGTGGAACTCGGGGCCGTTGCGGGGCGCGAAGACGTTGAGCACGAGGCCGGCGGAGTGGCTCCGCACCGGTAGCGGTTGCCAGATGTCCCAGCTGGCGGCTCCGGCACGCACGTGGGAGCGTGCCGCCCGCCGCAGGGCGTGCGGGGAGGTGTCCAGCCCGAGGCCAACGGCTGCGGGAAGGGCGTCCAAGACGGTGGCGAGGTAGTGGCCGGTGCCCACGCCTGCGTCCAGGACGGTGGCATCGGGTGGGCAGAGTGCTGTGATGAGGGCGGTGAGCGTGCGCGTGAGCGGTGCGTAATGACCGGCCTGCAGGAAGGCGGCGCGGGCCTGGACCATGAGGGCGGTGTCCGCGCTGATGGCGCGTCGGGGGCCGGTCAGGAGGCTGACGTATCCGTGCCGGGCGATGTCGAAGGTGTGCCGACTGGCGCACCGCAGCGCATGGCCGGCACGTGCGAGACGCCCCTGGCACAGCGGGCAGGTCAGCATGTCGAAGAGCTTCTGCTGCACCACGGGGCACGCGTGAGGCGAGATGGGCATGGTTGTTCCTCCGCAGCGGTCGGCTGCGTTGTCGACGGTGGGTGATCAATGCCGTCGGCGTGCCTCGACCGGCTGAGAGTGACACCGACCGTCGATGGTGGGCACGCCACATACAGCGACGTCGTCACAACTCTCCGGTTCGTGCCGGATGGTCAACGCCGCTGTGGTGACCGCCGCGTCAGAGGAACACGTGCGGGATGCTGGTGCATGCCATGGCCCCGAGGCTACAGGGAGCCAGTAACGCGTTGTTGATCTTTCCCGCACAATTGGGAAGGCGCCCCGAACCGGGCACCCATTTCTTTCGGAGCTCTCAGTGCTGGGCTCGGCGGTTCAGGCCTTCAGGCATGCGCGGGGCGACGGCGGTGCATGCGTGCGGCAGTCCGCGACGATGGAGTCAGTCGCCTGCAGAAGGGAACGCGGGCCTGCGCAGCAGCCACTGCCAGAACGTCCGACGCGGGGGTCGCACCACCACCTTGCCGTGGGCCTTCCGGCCGACCAGCTCCACGCGCAGCGTGGTCGATGTGTCCGGGGACGTCCGCGTGCGGCGGTGTCTGAGCTTGCAGTGGACCAGGGTCAGGCCGTCGGCATCGACCTCGACGCCCGGCCTCGTGACCAGCGTCAGGGTCTTCCCCGCCATGGCCACATCGATCCGCAGGGTGTCCTGCGTGATCACGGCCTCGGTGAAGTCGAGCGTCACGTCGCACCAGGTCACCGCGAGGTCCAGCCGCCGCGGCAGCACCCAGCGGCCCGCCCGCTCGACCGCTCCGCTGAACACCCGCTCGATCCGGACGACGTCCTTGACCTCTGCGACCTCTGCCGCCGTGCCGTCCGCGGCGGTCGACACGGCCGGCAGGTCGGCGGTGAGCACGGCCAGTTCGCTCAGAAGCCGCGCCGACAGAGCAGCTTCCAGGCGCTCGTCCAACTCGTCCGCGGTCAGCAGGCCGTCCCCCGCCGCGATACGCAGCGCATCCACCACCCGGTCCCGGTCCGCATGAGAGGCTCGCAGCTCGGGCGACGAGCCGGGGCCAGGGCGCTTCCCGGTGGGCGAAATCTCTCTCGACATGCTTCCGTCCTGGTCCTGTCGAACGTCTCCGTGCGACGCAGGCAGCGGCTTGAGTAGAAGACTAACGCTATATCGCGACATGGATCCACGGGATGGGGCATGCGGCATGCCGTGGCCCGGTCGCGACAACACCCGCATCCCAGCTGCCAGTTCACACCATTCCCGGGCCGCTGAACAATGCCAGGGCCATCGGACGACATCCCGGGGGTTCGCGCCAGGATGATGGGCGGCCATCTGCCGCGCTTCCGCGACGGGCTCTGCGACTGGCCGTACGGCCCTCACAGCACACCTCAACCGGACGGAGGCTGTCTCACGTGGCATCAAATGCCGCTTGCTGCACGATCGTTGAGCGACTGGGCCAGGAACGTCCCCTCGGGCCGCCAGGCCGCCGACCCAGCTCCCGTCAAGGACCGGACCACTGCCGTCCATCACCCCGAACAGCCTCGAACAGGCAGGCCCCGGAAACGACGAAAATCCCGACCGATCATGAAGATCAGCGGGATCTCGTCAACCGCTCCCGAGCGAACTCAAGAACAGTCGTGCAGTGGACCTGAGGGGATTTGAACCCCTGGCCCCCTCGATGCGAACGAGGTGCGCTACCGGACTGCGCCACAGGCCCTTGCAACGAGTGAAACTCTAGCATCCCGATCGAGTGGTCTGGAAATCCGTTCCGCCCAGGTCAACCGCGGGGGTCCGGCCAGGCCGCCGCCAGCACCTACTCGTTGGCGGCCCGCGCACGTTCCCCGTCCTCGCACTGGTCGAACAGCGGAGTGCGCCCCCGCTCCCGGGACCGTCGCGCCGAGGCCGCCCTCCGGGCGTCGCTCCGGCCGTCGTCACCGGTCTCCGGCCGCTCCTGGCTCCCGGGACCGGGTTCCTCCTCGGGGTCCGGCTCGCCGCGGTCGGCCGCTGCGACCCCGGGCACGGGCGCCGCCGCCTCCGCCGCGCTCGACCGGGCGGAGCTCCAGGCGTCCGGCGCGCCGAGGTCCACGCTCGGTGTCGCCCGCGGCGCGACCGGCGCGGTCACATACGTCGGCAGCGGCACCGGCACGGGATCCCAGCTGTCTCCGTGCCCGGGCCTGCGCTGCCGCTCACGCTGCTGGTCCACCCACTCGGCGTGGTCGGTCTGCTCGACCAGGGCCCGGCGGTCGGCGGCGAGCGCGGACAGTCCGGGGTCGGTCTCGGGTTCCGGTCCGTCCTCCGGCTGCTCGTCCGGGTCGGAGGCGGCCGGAGGCCGCCGCCGGGGCTGCCGCTCCCGCAGCCGCTGCGCCGCCGCCTCGGCCTGGCGCCGGTCCATCGTGTAGGTGAACCGCTTGCGCTCCTGCGAGCGCAGATAGGCGATGTACGCGCTCAGCAGCACGGCGGGCACGCCGGGCACCCACAGGAACGCCAGGCCCCCGACCGCGGCGACGATGGCGCCGAGCGTGAACGCGAGGAAGAGCACCACGGTGGTGCGCCTGCGCCGTGCGAGCACCTTCGAGCGCCGGGCGCGCGCCCTGGCCTCCGCCGAAGGCGCCTTCCGGGCCGGGGCCACGCCCTTGCCCGCTCGCGGGGGCACGTCCTTGCCCGCCCGCGGGCGAGCGGCCGGCTCCGGCCCGGGGCCGGCCTTGGGGGGCGCGCCGGCCCTGGCCGCTCCCTGGCCCGCCGGCTCCCGTCGAGCCGGGTCCGCCGGCTCCACGCGCGCACGTTCCTGCCGTCCGCTCGGAGGCATGGCGAAGGCCCGGACGTCCACCGAGCCGGTGCCGTCGTCCGGGTGGCCACTGGGCTCCCCCTCCTCGGCGGAGCGCGCCTGCAGGTCCTTGGCGTATCGACGCTCCATGCCCGCCCGTCCGGACAGCAGCCGGATGGCGGTGCTGAAGCGTTCCGTCGGACGAGACTCGTTCAGCTCGTCCTGCCTACGGAGCCACATCGGCACCAAGTAGGCGGCCCAGGCCCCGACAATGACTGCGTAGATGAGGCCGCTGCTGCTCACGCCTCACACGGTAGAGGGGTTTGCGTGAGGCCATCTGCCAATTGGGCCGGTGTGTCGCACGATCTGGCTGATATTTCGAACTTTTTTTGGGACCGATGCGATCAGCAGGCCAACGGGACCGCTAATGGATGCGCCCGAGCCGATCGGCACCCGATCAATTTCGAACATATTTTTTATTTTCCGGGGTGGGCCTGCCGAGCGCGTGACCGGCGCCAGCGGGCGAGCAGCCCCTCGGGCACCTCTTCGGCGGTGAGCGCGAAGACGAGGTGGTCCCGCCAGGCCCCGTCGATGTGCAGATAACGGGGCCGCAGCCCCTCCTCACGGAATCCGAGTTTCTCCACCACCCGGCGGCTCGGCCCGTTCTCGGGGCGAATGCAGACTTCGATGCGGTGCAGCCCGACGGTCCGGAAGCAGTGGTCGACGACGAGCGCGACGGCCGTCGGCATCACCCCGCGGCCCGCCACCGCCTCGTCCACCCAGTAGCCCACGTGCCCGGAGCACATCGAGCCCCAGGTGATCCCGGCCACCGTCAACTGACCCACGAGGCGCCCCTGGTACTCAATGACGAAGGGCAGCATCCGGCCCGCGCTCGCCTCCCTGCGCAGATGCCGGACCATCTGGCGGTAGGTCGGCCGGTGCGCTATCGGGCCACTCGGGGTAGGCGGCGGAATGGTCGCCTCCCACGGCCGCAGCCATTCCCGGTTGCGGCGGTTGACCTCACGCCAGACCCGCTGGTCGCGCAGCCTTATCGGCCGGAGGACGACATCGCCGTCGGCCAGCTCGACAGGCCAGGATGGGCTGTTCAGCTCGCACCCCCACTGGGTCTGGGGCGGTCCTCGCCGGCCGCCGCTCCGCCCGCGTCGGCCCTCGGGTGGTCACCGCCGCGGATCTGGTCGACGGCATGCATCACCAGGGGTTCCAGGACGGCCAGCCCGTCCCTGACCCCGCCGGTGGATCCCGGCAGATTGACGATCAACGTCCGCGCGGCGACCCCGGCGGTTCCCCGGGAGAGGGCCGCCGTCGGCACCTTCCCTCTTCCGAACGCCCTGATGGCCTCCGGAATGCCCGGCACCTCGAAGTCGATCACCGCGCGGGTCGCCTCGGGGGTGCGGTCGGTGGGCGAGACGCCGGTGCCCCCGGTCGTCACGATCACGTCGTAGCCGGCCCGGACGCCGGTGTGCAGCGCCTGCTTCACCGGCTGGCCGTCCGGGACGACCCACGGTCCGTCGACGGCGAAACCGTAGCGGGTGAGCGCCGCCACGATCAGGGGGCCGCCCTTGTCCTCGTACACGCCCGCGGCCGCGCGGTTCGACGCGGTGACCACCAGGGCCGAGTACGGCGCCGTCAGGGCGCCGCCGGCCGGCTGCTCGGAGGCCGGCGCCGTCATGCCCGGCTCCAGTTGCCCGACTTCCCGCCCGTCTTCTCCTCCACGCGCACGTCCGTGATCACCGCTCCCTTGTCGACCGCCTTGACCATGTCGATCACGGTCAGCGCCGCGACGCTGACGGCGGTGAGCGCCTCCATCTCGACGCCCGTGCGGTCGGTGGTCTTCACGGTCGCCGTGATCTCCACGGCGTCGTCCGCGACCGACAGATCCAGTTTCACGCCCGACACCGACAGCGGGTGGCACAGCGGGATCAGGTCCGGGGTGCGCTTGGCGCCCATGATGCCCGCGATACGCGCGGTGGCGAGCGCGTCGCCCTTGGGGACGCCCTCGCCGCGCAGGAGCTCCACCACGCGGGGCGAGACCAGCACGCGTCCGCTGGCACGGGCGGTGCGCTCGGTCACGCCCTTCCCGGAGACGTCGACCATGCGGGCTGCCCCCGCGTCGTCGATGTGGGTCAGTCGGTCTGGCGTATTCATCTGCTGCGGCGCTCCATATCGGGGCCCGGCGGTGCGGCGCACGGGCCTGTTGTGCGCGACACGGTACCTCCAAGCCCGCGGGCCGGACCGGGCGCGGTCCGCGGACCGGACGCCCGGGTGGACACACCACCCCCGACGCCCGGACGAAGCCCCTCAACCCGGGCACCTGACACCGTCCCGGGGCCGCTCGACGCGAGGTCGCCGTGCATGGGATCGCCGCTCGTGAGGTCGCCGGTTCGCGGGTCAGCCGAGGAGGACGACCTCGATCTCGGTGCCCGGCTCGACGGACGTGGCGTCCTCGGGGACGACGATGAGCGCGTCGGCCTGCGCCAGGGCCGCGATCAGATGCGATCCCGCCCCGCCGACCGGGGTCACCGTGCCGTCGGCGTATCTCCCGCGCAGGAACTGCCGTCGGCCCGCGGGCGAGGTCAGCGCCTTGTCCGCCTGGAGGACGGCCCTGGTCCTAGGGCGGTGCACGTCCTCCAGGCCCATCAGGGTGCGGATCACGGGCCGTACGAACAGCTCGAAGGAGACGTACGACGACACCGGGTTGCCGGGCAGCGCGAGCAGCGGCGTGTGTGCGGGGCCGATGGAGCCGAACCCCTGGGGCTTGCCGGGCTGCATGGCGAGCTTGCGGAAGTCGACGCCGCCGCTCCCCTCGTCCGCCTCGCCCACGGCGGAGAGGGCCTCCTTGACGACGTCGTACGCCCCCACGCTCACCCCTCCGGTGGTGACCATGAGGTCGGCGCGGACCAGTTGGTCCTCGATGGTGGAGCGGAGGGTGTCCACGTCGTCGGCGACCGCGCCCACCCGGTAGCCGATCGCCCCGGCGTCCCGGGCGGCGGCGGTGAGGGCGAAGCTGTTGGAGTCGTAGATCTGCCCCACCGCCAGTTCCTCGTCGGGCTGGACGAGTTCGCTGCCGGTGGACAGGACGACCACGCGCGGGCGCGGACGCACCCGGACCGTGCCACGGCCGATGGCGGCGAGCAGCGCGATCTGCGGGGGCCCGAGGACGGTGCCCGCCGCGAGGGCGAGGTCGCCGGCCTGCACATCGCTGCCCTTGGCGCGCACATGGGCGCGTGCCTCGGCCGGGCGGTGTACCCGCACCTGCCCGGAGGCGCCCTCGGGCGAGAGGCTGCGGGCGCGCATCCCGGAGACGGGGCCGCCGCCCAGTCCGCCGTCGGTCCACTCCACGGGGACGACGGCCTCGGCGCCGGGCGGCAGCGGAGCGCCGGTCATGATGCGCGCCGCCTGGCCGGGTCCCACCCGGAGCGGGTCGGCCGCCCCGGCCGCGACGTCGCCGATCACCGTGAGGACGGCCGGGAACTCCTCGCTCGCGCCCGCGACGTCCGCGACCCGTACCGCGTAGCCGTCCATCGAGCTGTTGTCGAACGGCGGCAGGGAGACGGGCACCGTGACGTCGTCGACCAGCACACAGCCCAGGGCGTCGAGCAGTTGCAGCTCGATCGGGTCCAGCGGGCGGACGGCGGCGAGGATGTCCTGAAGGTGCTCGTCCACCGACCAGAGGCGGTCCTGGCCGGTGGCGGGGGTCGCGGCGGCGCTCAAATCGCTACATCTCCTCGGATACGTAACTGCGAAGCCAGGTCCGGAAGTCCGGCCCCAGGTCTTCACGTTCGCATGCGAGTCTGACAATGGCACGCAGGTAGTCGCCACGGTCGCCGGTGTCATAGCGGCGGCCCGTGAAGACGACACCGTGCACGGGGCCGCCGACCTTCTCGTCCTCGGCGAGTTGCTGGAGGGCGTCGGTGAGCTGGATCTCGCCGCCCCGGCCCGGCTCGGTCTTGCGCAGTATGTCGAAGATGTGCGGGTCGAGGACATAGCGGCCGATGACCGCGTAGTTCGACGGGGCGTCCGTCGGCTCCGGCTTCTCGACCAGCCCGGTCACCCTGACCACGTCACCGTCCTCGGTGGCCTCTACGGCGGCAGACCCGTAGAGGTGGATCTGCTCCGGCGCCACCTCCATGAGCGCGATGACGCTGCCGCCGCGGCGCTCCTGGACCTCGACCATGCGGGCCAGCAGGGGATCGCGCGGGTCGATGAGGTCGTCGCCGAGGAGGACGGCGAAGGGCTCGTGGCCGACGTGCGGGGCGGCGCACAGCACGGCGTGGCCGAGGCCCCTGGGGTCGCCCTGGCGGACGTAGTGCATGGTGGCGAGGTCGCTGGACTCCTGGACCTTCGCGAGCCGTTCGGCGTCGCCCTTCTTCTCCAGGGCCGACTCGAGCTCGTAGTTGCGGTCGAAGTGGTCCTCGAGGGGACGCTTGTTGCGACCGGTGATCATGAGAACGTCGTCGAGCCCCGCGGAGACCGCCTCCTCGACCACGTACTGGATCGCCGGCTTGTCGACGACCGGCAGCATTTCCTTGGGGGTGGCCTTGGTGGCCGGCAGGAACCGGGTACCGAGGCCTGCCGCGGGAATGACAGCCTTGGTGATCCTGGGGTTCGACTCAGTCATGCCCGCCACCTTATCGGGTGGCTTTATGCGGTATCTGTGGCTCCGGTTAATTAGCTCTCATATGAGCAGATTAAGGAAGGCAGGCAGTGACCAGTGGTTCCCATGGAACGCGAGGCAGAGCCTGACAAACGAATGTTGCGGCAAGGGTTCCTCTCGGTGAGAAGCAGGTTGACGGCGGATGACGTAGACCTGGCGGCGGACGCGCTCGCCGAGCGGGCGCTGGAGCTGCCCGAACTGGCGCACGCGCGCACGGTCGCCGCATATGTCTCCGTGGGCGAGGAACCCGGCACCCTCGCCCTCCTGGACGTCCTGCGCGCGCGGGGCGTACGCGTCCTGCTGCCGGTGCTCCTGCCGGACAACGACCTGGACTGGGGCGCGTACACCGGACCGGACTGCCTGGTCCGCGTCCGGCGCGGCTCCCGGATGGCCCTCCTGGAGCCCACGGGCGAGCGCCTGGGCCCGGAGGCCGTGCGGGGGGCCGACGCGGTGCTGCTGCCCGGCCTGGCCGTGGACGCGCGCGGCATGCGCCTCGGGCGCGGCGGGGGCTCGTACGACCGTGTACTGGCCCGTCTGGAGCGCGCCGGAGCCGACCCGGCGCTGGTCGTGCTCCTGTACGACACGGAGGTCGTCGAACGCGTCCCCGAGGAGGCGCACGACCGTCCGGTGCACGCGGTGGTGACCCCCTCGCGCGTACGCCGCTTCCGCTGACCTCCCGCCGATCACGGATACGGCTCTCCACGCACGCGTGGAGAGCCGTATCTCAGCGGGCACCCGGTGTCAGGGCTTGAGCACCAGGGTGTCGGTCGTGCTCTTGTCGACCGCGTCCTTGGAGAACTGCCACGGCAGCAGTTCGCCCTGGGCCCACTTGTCCGTCTGGTCGGTGTAGTGGGCGCTGTAGGCGTGCCCCGAGGCGCCGGACAGGTTGATCCACCTGGACTTGTCGAGGTCGTCCAGGTTGACCACCATGCGCATCGACGGCACCCAGACGGCGCTGTAGCCGCCCGCCGCGTTCCAGCCGGTGGCGTTCACGGTCGCCTCGCCGCCGTCGAGCTTCCAGGGCCCGCGGTTGAGCATGTACTGCAGGAGGCCGGGGCCGTCGGTGCCCAGGGTCTGGTTCTTCAGGAACAGCCGGTGCAGCCGGCCCCAGCTCCAGGTGTCCAGGTCGTTGCCGAGCTTGGCGGTCAGCTCCCAGCGGGCGTCCTTCATGGCCCGCGCGAACAGCTCGTCACGCGTCGTGGCGGCCGGGTCGGTGCGCGTCTTGGGCGTCTGCCACCAGTCGTTCTTCTGGTCGTCGATGATGTTGCGCACCACCTCGAACCAGCGGTCGCCGCCGTCGGGCTGCGCCTGGTCCGCATCGCGCTGGCCGCACTCGCGCACCCTCTGGTCCGCGTCCGCCGGTCCGGTGCTGTCGGCCGGCTCGACCCACAGGCACTGGCCCTTGACCCGCAGCTCCTTGGGCAGCTTGTTGCCGAACGCGAGCTTGAGGATGTTGCGCCACACGGCGTTGAAGTAGGCGGCCGCCGCCGAGTCGGCGTCCTGGGTGTAGTCCCAGCCCTCCAGCAGCTTCTGCGTCTCACGGACGTGCTTGTCCGCGACGTCGATCTTGAGCAGCTTGGGCACCAGGAGCTTGGCGATCTCGCTGCTGTTGTCGAGCTGCATCTGCCGCATGTCGTCGGTCGAGATCTTGCCGCCGCCCTTGATCTTCGACTCGATCAGGTCGGTGATCCGCTGGCTGCGGGTGCCGTAGCCCCAGTCCGTGGTGAGGGTGAAGGGGTACTTGTCCTTGTCGATCACGGCCTGGTTGGCGGTGACGATGTAGCCGCTCTTCGGGTTGTACTCGTACGGCAGCGCGTCCTGCGGGATGTAGCCGGTCCACTGGTACTTGGCGTCCCAGCCGGGCGCCGGGACCGAGCCGTCGTCGCCCGACGCGCGCGTGGGGATCTTGCCCGGCAGCTGGTAGCCGATGTTGCCCTTGGTGTCGGCGTAGATCAGGTTCTGCGAGGGCACGTCGAAGGACCGGGCCGCCGCGCGGAACTCGTCCCAGTTCGACGCCTTGTCGATCTCGAAAACGGCGTCCATGGAGGTGCCGGGGTCCAGGGCGGTCCAGCGCAGCGCGACCGCGTAGCCGTCGCCGCGGTCGGGCGCCGCGGTGTTCACGGTGGCCTTCTTGCCGACGTTGACCAGTTCGTCGTCGCGGTCGGACAGCAGCGGCATGTTGTTCGCCTCACGGACGACGATCTGCTTGGAGTCCCCTCCGGCGACCTTGATCGTCTCGGTGCGGGTGGTGAACGGCTTCACCGTGCCGTCGAAGAGGTATCCGTTGCCGGACAGCTTCTCCAGGTAGAGGTCGGTGACGTCGACGCCGGAGTTGGTCATGCCCCAGGCGATGTCCTGGTTGTGGCCGATGACCACCCCGGGCATGCCCGCGAAGGTGTACCCGGTCACGTCGTACTGGCAGGAGCTGGAGAGCGCCGTGCAGTGCAGGCCCATCTGGTACCAGACCGAGGGCAGCGAGGCCGACAGGTGCGGGTCGTTGGCCAGCAGCGGCTTGCCGGTGATGGTGTGGCTGCCGGCGACGACCCAGGAGTTGGAGCCGATGCCGTTGCCGTTCACGCCCACGGCCGTCGGGATGTCGTCGAGGGCGGTGGAGAGACCCGCCAGCTGGCTCGTCAGGCTCGAGCCGGTCGAGGCCGAGCCCCCGGTCGTCGTCGCGCCGGTCGTGGACGTGCCGGTCGTGGACGCCCCGGACGTCGTGGGTCCGGTCGTCGACGTGCCGGTCGTCGACGTGCCGGTCGTGGACCCGCCCGTCATGGAGGTCCCGGTCGTCGACTGGACGCCCGTCGAGCCGCTCTGCTCGAAGGCCTTGGTGATGGCGTCGTACTGGCCCGTCTGGACGATCGGCTTGTTACGGCCGTAGGGGTACTCCGGGTACAGGTCCGCGATCTGCTTCGGGCCGAGCCGGCTGGTCATCAGCGAGCGGTCGATCTCGTCCTGCATGTTGCCGCGCAGGTCCCAGGCCATCGCCTTGAGCCAGGAGACCGAGTCGACCGGCGTCCACGGCTGGGGCCGGTAGTCGTTGGTCAGGGCCAGCGCCGCGTACTCCAGGGAGATGTGCTTGCCGTCCTTGCCCTGCAGATAGGCGTTGACTCCCTTGGAGTACGCCTGGAGGTACTTCTTCGTGGCGGACGACAGCTTGGTGTCGTACTCCTTCCGCGCCACCCGGTCCCAGCCCAGGGTGCGCAGGAACTCGTCGTTCTTGACCTGGCTCTTGCCGAACATCTCGGACAGGCGGCCGGATGTCATATGGCGGCGCACGTCCATCTCGTAGAACCGGTCCTGCGCCTGGACGTATCCCTGCGCCATGAACAGGTCCTCGTCCGAGGAGGCGTAGATCTGCGGGATCCCGTAACCGTCACGCTTGACCTGGACGGGACCCGACAGGCCGTTGAGCGTGATCGACCCCTTGGTCTGCGGGAAGGAGGCACGGACGGTGCTGAGGGACCAGTACCCGCCATAGCCGAACCCTCCCACAAGGGCCACAACCAGGACGATCATGAGCAGACGGGCTCTGCGCCCTTTCTTCCTGCCGGACTTGCCGGGCTTCTGGCCGGAAGAGGCGGTGGTGTTGGGGGGCATCGCTGTCCTTGCTGTCCTAACACGAGCGGCAGGGCGGGCTGTGCTTTCTACTGAACGCTGGAGCAACCATAGGCGCAGGGCCCGCACCGCCTTGACGCGGAGTCGGGAACGCGCACCGGACCGGAGTTCGATCATGCGCCTCGAAGCGTCAAGGAATCGTCAAGAATTAGGTAAGGTAATGAAGTACCTGTTCTGAAGATCCCGGCGGCACCCGATTCACCGCCGGGCCCGAGGCGTCCGCACGGTGGCGTCCGGATCGGCGAGAAGGGAACGGCCGCTGACTGTCCACCATCTCAACCAGCTCCTGCTCGTCTGTTCGCTCGTCCTGCTCATCGCGGTGGCGGCGGTCCGCGTCTCCTCGCGCAGCGGGCTCCCCAGCCTGCTCGTCTACCTCGGCATCGGCATCGCCATGGGGCAGGACGGGGTGGCCGGCATCCACTTCAACAACGCCGAGCTGACCCAGGTCATCGGCTACGCGGCCCTGGTCGTGATCCTGGCCGAGGGCGGTCTCGGCACGAAGTGGAAGGAGATCCGGCCCGCCCTCCCCGCCGCCTCCTCCATGGCCCTCCTCGGCGTCGCGGTGAGCGTCGGGATCACGGCCGCCGGCGCGCACTACCTGAGCGGCCTGGAATGGCGGCAGGCGCTGATCATCGGAGCGGTGGTGTCGTCGACCGACGCGGCGGCGGTCTTCTCGGTCCTGCGGAAAGTCCCGCTCCCCACGCGCGTGACGGGCGTTCTGGAGGCCGAGTCCGGCTTCAACGACGCCCCGGTGGTCATCCTCGTCGTCGCCTTCTCCACCGCGGGCCCGGTGGAGCCCTGGTACAGGCTGCTGCTGGAGATATGCGCCGAGCTGGCCATCGGCGCCGCCATCGGCCTCGCGGTGGGCTGGCTCGGCGCCTGGGGCCTGCGGCATGTGGCGCTGCCCGCCTCCGGCCTCTACCCGATCGCCGTCATGGCCATCGCGGTCACGGCGTACGCGGGCGGCGCGCTCGCCCACGGCAGCGGCTTCCTCGCCGTGTACCTCGCGTCGATGATGCTCGGCAACGCCAAACTGCCACACTGGCCGGCGACGCGCGGATTCGCGGAGGGGCTCGGCTGGATCGCCCAGATCGGCATGTTCGTCCTGCTCGGTCTGCTGGTCACCCCGCACGAACTGGGCGACGACGTGCTGCCCGCCCTCGTCATCGGTCTGGCGCTGACGATGGTGGCGCGCCCCCTGAGCGTCGTGCTGAGCCTGTTGCCGTTCCGAGTGCCGTGGCAGGAGCAGACGCTGATGTCATGGGCGGGGCTGCGCGGCGCGGTTCCCATCATCCTGGCGACGATCCCCATGGTGAACGGCGTCGCGGGCAGCCGCCGCATCTTCAACATCGTCTTCGTCCTCGTCGTCGTCTACACCCTGATCCAGGGCCCGACCCTGCCCTGGCTGGCCCGCGTCCTGCGTCTGGGCAAGGGCCCCGAGGCGGCCGACCTCGGCATCGAGTCGGCACCCCTGGAGCGGCTGCGCGGGCATCTGCTGTCCGTCGCGATCCCCGAGGGCTCCCGGATGCACGGCGTGGAGGTCAGCGAGCTGCGGCTGCCGCCGGGGGCCGCGGTCACCCTCGTCGTCCGGGACGGCGCCTCGTTCGTGCCGCTGCCCTCCACGGTGCTGCGGCACGGGGACGAACTGCTCGTGGTCGCCACGGACCAGGTCCGCGACGCGGCGGAGCGGCGCCTGAGAGCCGTGGGCCAGGGCGGCAAGCTGGCCGGATGGCTGGGGCTCGGAAACGGGGCGGCGGGGGCCTGAGGGCGCGGGCCGCGGTGCGGGGGCGGGGACATGTGCGGGTGCTGGGGTGTGCGGGTGCCGGTGCCGGCGGGTGCCCCGGTGCCGGCGGGTGCGGGGTGCGGGTGCGGGTGCGGGTGCGGGTGCGGAGGGAGTGTGGGGACCGGCGGGTCCGTAGGGACCATGGACACGGGCGTTACGGGAACGTTTCGCCCGGTTCACACCTCCGGCAATCCCAGGCGAAGGATCCAGCGGCGCGCCTTTTCACAGGCGCATTCCCCCTCACCTCTGTACAATGAAGGCGACCTTGATCGAACCAACTCTGCCTGACGCAGAGCTGGCGCGACCGTATGGCGGCCGGACCTCCTGAGCAGTGGGCGCCGGTATCTACCGCAGTCCGCGCAAGAGGACAGCTCTCGGCGCGCCTTCGCACGGCGAACGGGCCCACGGAAGGGGCCGCGCCACCAGGCGGCAGAAAGGCACGGGCCGTGGTGTCCACGGTCACCTCGAAGTCGTCCCGCCCTGGCTACGGACAGCTGCTGCGCACCCGCGGCGCCTGGACGTTCCTGCTCCCCGGCTTCGCGGCGCGTCAGCCGTTCGCGATGCTCACCCTGTCCATCGTGCTGCTGGTCCAGCACACCACCGGCTCGTACGGGGCTGCGGGCGCCGTCGCGGCGGCCACCGGTGTCTCCATGGCGCTGTTCGCGCCCTACAGCGGCCGTCTCGCCGACCGCCACGGCCAGCGGGCGGTGCTGCTCCCCGGCATCCTGGCACACGCCCTCGCGGGCGTGTCCCTGACGGCGCTCGCGCTGGCCCACGCACCCCTGTGGGCCCTGTTCGCGGCGGCCGTCCCGACCGGCGCCTCGGTGCCGCAGATCGGCCCCATGGTGCGGGCCCGCTGGGGCGTGAAGCTCAAGGACTCGCCCCTGGTGCCGACGGCGGCGGCCTTCGAGTCCGTCACCGACGAGCTGACCTTCGTGCTCGGACCGCTGCTGGCGACGGCCCTGTGCACCGCCGTGGACCCGGCCGCGGGCCTGCTGGCCGAGTCGGCACTCACGCTGGTCGGCGGCGTGCTGTTCGCCGCGCAGAAGGGCACGCAGCCGCCCGCCGCACGGGCGCACGCGCGCGTGGAGCACGTCCCCGCGCTGAGCGTTCCCGGGGTGCGGGTGCTGATCGTGACCTTCCTGGGCATCGGTTCCGTCTTCGGCGGCATGCAGGTCTCGCTCGCCGCGTTCAGCCAGTCGATCGGCTCCCCCGGTCTGAACGGCGTCCTGTACGGCGTCTTCGCCGCCGGCAACATGCTCTCCGGCATCGTCTGCGGCGCCATCACCTGGAAGGCCGCCCCGCAGCGCCGTCTCGTCGTCGGCTACACGGCCCTGGCGCTGACCGCCTCCGCCCTGTGGACCGCCCACTCCGTGGCGCTCCTGGCGGGCCTCGGCCTCCTGGTGGGCATGTCCATCGCCCCCGCCCTGATCACCGGCTACACCCTCGTGGAGGGACTGGTTCCGGCGGGCGCCCGCACCGAGGCCTTCACCTGGCTGACCGGGGCGGTCGCGTTCGGCCAGGCGGCCGCCGTCACCGTCGCCGGCCAGTTGGAGGACCGTCTGTGGGACGGTGCCGGATTCCTCGTCCCGATGGCCGGCACGGTGCTGGCACTGGTGACCCTGGTGGCTCTGCGGTCACGGCTGGCGGCACGCCCGCGTGGCCGCACCGTGGCACGTGGTGTCGGTCACCGCTCCCCGGTCACGGTGGACTGATCCCGAGGAATACGTCACTATGGACCGTCGTTAGCACTCATCGAGTCAGAGTGCCAGGAGGAAGACTAGTGCCGACCTACCAGTACCAGTGCACCGAGTGCGGCCAGGGCCTCGAGGCGGTGCAGAAGTTCACCGACGATCCCCTGACCGTCTGCCCCAACTGCGGTGGCCGCCTGAAGAAGGTGTTCTCCGCGGTCGGCATCGTCTTCAAGGGTTCCGGCTTCTACCGCAACGACAGCCGCGGCTCGTCCTCGAGCAGCAGCCCGGCGGCGTCGAAGTCGTCGAGCTCCTCCAACTCGTCGAGCTCCTCGTCGTCGTCCGACTCCGGGTCGTCGTCGACGAGCACCTCGTCCAGCTCCGCCGCGTAAGGCTCCACCTCGGGCCCCGCCGTCGCACGACGGCGGGGCCGACGGACTTCCCGCCCGCCCCGCACGACGGGGCCGCCGGACCTTCGCCCGCACCACGCCGGCGGGCTCTTGGGGGATCTTCGCCGACGGTTTGCGACTGCTCCGAGCTGCCTCGGTCCACCTCGCCGGCGGCTCCTCGGGTTCCCCGGTCCCGTACCCCCTGCCCCTGTTCTCTACGGTGGCGGGGGGTTCTCGCTGTCGGGGCCCGCTACTGTGCTCGCCATGGCGAACGCAGAAATCGGCGTCATCGGCGGCTCGGGCTTCTACTCGTTCCTCGACGACGTGACCGAGATACAGGTCGACACCCCGTACGGAGCCCCCAGCGACTCCCTCTTCCTCGGTGAGATCGCCGGGCGGAAGGTCGCCTTCCTCCCCCGCCACGGCCGCGGCCACCACCTCCCGCCGCACCGGATCAACTACCGCGCCAATCTCTGGGCGCTGCGCTCCGTCGGCGTACGGCAGGTGCTCGGGCCGTGTGCCGTGGGCGGACTCCGCCCCGAGTACGGCCCCGGGACGCTGCTCGTCCCCGACCAGATGGTGGACCGTACGAAGGCCCGGACGCAGACCTACTTCGACGGGCTTCCGCTGCCCGACGGCACCGTGCCGAACGTGGTGCACGTCTCGCTCGCCGACCCCTACTGCCCCGTGGGCCGGAAGGCCGCACTGGCGGCGGCACGCGGGCGGGACTGGGAGCCGGTGGACGGCGGCACGCTGGTCGTGGTCGAGGGGCCGCGGTTCTCCACCCGTGCCGAATCGTTGTGGCACCAGGCGCAGGGCTGGTCCGTGGTCGGCATGACCGGCCATCCCGAGGCCGCGCTCGCCCGCGAACTGGAGCTGTGCTACACGTCGTTGACCCTCGTCACGGACCTGGACGCGGGGGCCGAAACCGGTGAGGGCGTCTCGCACGACGAGGTGCTGAAGGTGTTCGCGGCCAACGTGGACCGGCTGCGGGGCGTGCTGTTCGACGCGGTCGCGGGGCTGCCCGCGACCGAGGCGCGGGACTGCCTGTGCGCGACCGCGCTGGGTGGGATGGATCCGGGTTTCGAGCTGCCGTGATGATGTGCGGGGACCCGGAACGCCCCGTTCGGGTGGGCGAGTTGTCCACAACCGGCGGGTAGTCCACGGGCCTCAGCGAGCGGCGTCGCGAAGCCTCATCGTGGAGGGCGTCCCGCTCTCACGACGCAGGTGGTGATCACCATGTCTCGGCTTCCCTCGCCTTACCTCGGCACGGCCGTACACCCGCCGTACCCTGGCGCGTCCGTCCACCCGCCGTACCCCGACCCCGGTCCGCCTGTGCACCCGCCGCACCCCGGCCCCTCCGTCCACCCTCCGCACCCCGGCCCCTCCGTCCACCCTCCGCACCCCGGCCCCTCCGTCCACCCTCCGCACCCCGGCCCCTCCGTGCACCCGCCGCACCCCGGCCCCTCCGTGCACGTGCGGCCGCCCGGCTGGGACGCCTTCGTGCATCCGCCGGACCTCGGCGCCGGGGACCGCCCGGGCACGCCCCCGACCTGCGCGGTGCCGCACTTCGCACCCCTGCGCGTGCGCGGCGGGCGGCACCGGCTGCGTGGTCTGCTGCGGCACCAGAGGCGGGCCCTGACCGTGGGCCTGGCGGTCATCGCGGCCGCGCTGGTCGCGGCGGGGCCGGGCGGCTCCGAGGGGGCACGGGGGCATCCGGGCGCCGGCAGGCACCCCACGGCGAGGGCAAGGCCCGCAGGGGAGCCACTCCCCGTGGAGATGGTCACGGCCCCGGTACGGATCGCGGACGGGGCGACGGTGCGGTTGTTGCGGCCGGGCGACCGGGTCGATGTGATCGCGGCCGACGGCGGCGGCAGCGGCACGGTGGTCGCGCCCGGCGCGCGGGTGATCCGGGTGCCGGACGTCGAGCCCACGGAGAGCGGCGCGCTGGTCGTGCTCTCCGTGCCGCGCGCCACGGCCGCGCGCCTGGCCGGTGCCGGCGCGACCGCACGACTGGCGGTGGCGCTGTGCTGAGCACACCGGGCACACCCGTCGGCCGGGGGACGGGCCTCGTCCACCCACCCCCGGGGTGGACAGACGCGGGAGGCCTTGACGTAGGTTGCGGAGCTGTTCGTTCCGCAACGTGTGCAGTCGAGGAGGGGCCCACCGGTGAGCGAGAAGAAAGCGCCGAGCGTCTTGCAAGGGTTCAAGGCGTTCCTGATGCGGGGGAACGTCGTCGATCTGGCGGTCGCAGTGGTCATCGGCGCCGCCTTCACCAGCATTGTGGACTCCGTGGTGAAAGGGGTCATCAACCCGGTCGTGGGTGCGCTCGGCACCCAGAGTCTGGACGGCTACAGCTCCTGCATCAAGGAACCCTGCACAGGCACCGGCGCCAACGCGACGGGGATCCGGATCCTGTGGGGCTCGGTCCTCGGCGCCACGCTCAACTTCCTGATCACCGCAGCCGTCGTCTACTTCCTGATGGTCCTGCCCATGTCCAGGTTCCTGGCCCGGCAGGAGGCGCGCCGCAAGGCGAAGGAGGGCACGCCCGCAGCGGAGGCGACCGAGCTGGAGGTGCTCAAGGAGATACGCGACGCGCTCGTCGCCCAGCGCGGCTCCGTGCGCAACGGGTCATAGCGGACCGAGGGGAAGAGGCACCGACAGGCCGAGTGCCCCATGCCCAGGGGTACTCACAGGTGGTGGGGCGGCTTCTCGTCGAGAAAACGCGCCAGGTCGGCCGCACTGTCGCCACTCGCGCCGGGCCGCTCGCCCCACCCCTGGTCGCTGTCGTCCGAGGACGGCCGGCTCAGCGGGTCGTCGAAGACAAGGGCGTCCTTGGGGTCGGGCTTGGCATCGCGCGGCGCGCGGTCGGGGGTGGCGCTCATGCCTCCAGCGTACGTCCGGGGCACCGGAGGGCGGCGCCCTCCCCGGCGCCGGGCGGCCACCCGGCGTGCGGGCAGCGGGCCGGCGCGGGCACCGGGCAGCCACCCGGAGCGCACCGGGGAGCCGGCCGGCGCGGGGACAGGCAGTCGGCAGGCGCGGGCACCAGGTACCCGTGCGGGCACCAGGTACCCAGCCGGTGCCCGCGCCCGGTGTCCGGTCGGCCTCGATGCGACGTACCCGCTGGCCTCGGTGCCAGGACCCGGTGGCCACCCGGCGCGCTTGCCTCACAGCCGACCGGCGCCGGCGCCCGATGGCGACCGGTCACCCGGCGCCGGTGCCGGGTGACCGCCGGGGTGACCGTGGCGGTGCTGTGGTCGCACGGCGGGGCGCGCCCTGGCGACGGATCATGGGGGCATGACAGTTGACGCTCTGACAGATGTCGCGGGGCTCCGGGTGGGCCATGCCACGCGGACCGGGGACGGCTGGCTCACCGGGACCACCGTCGTCCTGGCCCCGGAGGGCGGGGCCGTCGCGGCCGTGGACGTGCGCGGTGGCGGGCCCGGCACCAAGGAGACCGACGCGCTCGACCCGCGCAACCTGGTGCAGAAGGTCGAGGCGGTGGTCCTCACCGGAGGAAGCGCATACGGACTGGACTCGGCGTCGGGCGTGATGGCCTGGCTGGAAGAGCGCGGGCGCGGGGTGCGCGTCGGTCCCGATCCGACGCACGTGGTGCCGGTGGTGCCCGCCGCCTGTGTCTTCGACCTGGGGCGCGGCGGCGACTTCAAGGCCCGTCCGGACGCGGCGGTCGGCCGGGCGGCGGTCGAGGCGGCTGCGGCGAGCGAGCCGGGCGCACCGGTGGCGCAGGGCTGCGTCGGTGCGGGCACGGGCGCGACGGTCGGCCCCTTCAAGGGCGGGGTCGGCACGGCGAGCACCGTGCTGGGCTCCGGGATCACCGTGGGTGCACTGGTCGTGTGCAACGCGGTGGGCTCGGTGTCGGAGCCGACGACGGGCGCCCTGTACGGGGAGTTGGCCCAGGGCCGGGTCGAACTGCCCACACAGGAGGTGCACGAGGCGGCCCGGCGACGGCTCGCCGAGACCGCGGCGAAGTCCGGCCGCCCACCGCTGAACACGACCCTCGCGGTCGTGGCGACCGACGCCGACCTCACCAAGGCCCAGGCCCAGAAGCTCGCGGGCACGGCTCATGACGGCTTCGCGCGCGCCCTGCGGCCCGTGCATCTGCTCAATGACGGGGACACGGTGTTCGCGCTGGCGACCGGCGCGACTCCGCTCGCCCCGTCGGGTCCCCTCGCGCTCAACGAGGTGCTCGCGGCCGGCGCGGACCTGGTGACACGCGCGATCGTGCGGGCCGTGCGCGCCGCCGTGTCGGTCGACGGGCCGGGCGGATCGTGGCCGTCGTACGGGGAGTTGTACGGAGGGCGATAGAGGACGGGACGGGTGATTGTCCCGGTTCTGTCACATGGTGGTGTTCACCCGGCGGACACGGGAACCCTTTGCCGGGACGTCAGCTCTTTCTCCACGTACTGAAGCGGATCACGCACACCAGCGGATCGCGCCCGTCAAAAGACCTGGAGAAGCCCGTGACAAGGCCGGACATGCGAGCGCGGCGCGTACTGGGGGCCTGTGCCGCCCTGATGGTCGGCGCCCTGACCCTCACCGCCTGCGGCGGCAGCGCCAGCGCCGACAACAAGGACACGAAGGACGCGAAGGACTCCGCCAAGACCTCCGCGGCGACGATCGCCATCACCGCCAAGGACGGTTCCACCGACGCGTCGATCAACGCGACCGGGGTGAAGGCCAGCGGCGGGAAGCTGACCGAGGTGAAGATGACGGTGGCGGGGACGAACACCGCCGTTGCGGGGGAGATCTCCGCGGACGGGGCGTCCTGGAAGCCGAAGGAGCAGCTGGAGCGCGGGACGAAGTACCAGATCTCGGCGACGGCCAAGGACGCGAACAACCGGATGGCGGCGGCCAACTCCATCTTCACGACGGTCTCTTCGGCGAACAGCTTCATCGGCACGTACACGCCCGACAACGGCACGACGGTCGGCGTCGGCATGCCGGTGTCCTTCACCTTCGACAAGGCGATCACCGACAAGAAGGCCGTGCAGTCGCACATCACGGTGACCTCCAGCAGCGGGCAGCAGGTCGTGGGGCACTGGTTCGGCGCCCAGCGGCTGGACTTCCGGCCCGAGGACTACTGGAAGGCCGGCTCCAAGGTCACGATGAAGATAGACCTGGACAGGATCCAGGGCGCGAACGGTATATACGGCGTGCAGAAGAAGACCGTGACCTTCACCGTCGGCCGCTCCCAGGTCTCCACGGTGGACGCCCGGACGCAGACCATGACGGTGGCGCGCGACGGCCGGACCGTCAGGACGGTCCCGGTCTCGACCGGCAGCGCGCAGCACACGACGTACAACGGGCAGATGGTGATCTCCGAGAAGTTCACACAGACCCGCATGAACAGCCAGACGGTCGGGCTGGGCGGCGAGTACGACATCCCGGACGTGCCGCACGCGATGCGGCTGACCACCTCCGGGACGTTCATCCACGGCAACTACTGGTACAACAAGGGCAATCCGCCGTTCGGCCGCGAGGGCACCAGCCACGGCTGCGTCGGACTCGCGGACGTGCAGGGCGCGCAGGGGAGCACGACCGCGAAGTGGTTCTACGACAACTCGCTGGTCGGGGACGTCGTGATCGTCAAGAACTCCCCGGACACCACGGTCGCGCCGGACAACGGCCTCAACGGGTGGAACATGACGTGGAGCGCATGGACTGCGGGAAGTGCCGTCTGACCAGGACGTTCTGACATGAGTTCGGGCCGCGCGGGAACCAATCGCGCGGCCCGGGCGTTTTCCCACCGTACGTTTTCTCGGTTCCCGGACATGATGTCCGACCGAGGGGCTACGGTATGCACCCACAAGGTGACATGCAGCAGCGCCGGGAGAAGCCTTGAGCGTTCCGTACGAGACGGCGGCGTACGAGCCAGCCGAGTCGCCCGAGTCTCCGGAGGAGCACCTCGCGCGGCTGCTGGGCCGTGCCCTGAACTCCTTCGAGCTGCCCGACGAGACGATAGGGATACTCGACTGCGCGCTGGCCGACGCCAGTTCGCTCCACTCGGCGCACCACAGCGCGGGCCTGCACCGGGAGACGTACCGGCACACCTGGCTGCTGGCGGACGGCTCTGCGGTCACCCTCTGGGAGCTGGTCCACAACACGGGACCCGGCGGCCACCTGGAACACGAGGTGTACGTGGACGAGGAGGAACTGCGCACCGCCACATCCCGGCTTCCGCTGACACCGGACGCCCCCGACTTCGAGCTGCCCGTGCCGGTGCGGCCGTCCCCCGTCCCCGAGCCCCGTCACGCGTACCGGCCCGACGCTTCGGCGGACCATGCCCGCCGGCTGCTGCGCCGGGCCGAGAACCCGGACCGCCCGGACGCGGACCTGGAGTCGTTACTGCTGCGCTCGGCGTCCGCGCACGAGATCACGCAGTCCTTCGGACGGCCGGGCCGGGCCGCCCGGGCGGGGCTGAGCTTCTCCCTCTACGAGCACGCGTTCCTGCTGCACGACGGCCGGGAGCTGTCCCTGTGGGAGGTCGAACACACGGCGACACCGGACGGACGGCACATGTGCGAGGTGTACGCGACGGAGGAGGAGGCGCGGGAGGCGATGGAACGCCGGGCGGCGACGCTCGGCTCCCCCTGACGCCAGGAACACTCCCGGGGAACATCCCCCCCGGGACGCGCCCCCGGCGCCGACAGCACCCTCCGCAACTTCCGCAGTCGCTAGGAGCGTCCCTCGCGGAACTGCCGCATCAGACCGGCGAAGGCGTCCCGTTCGGCCGGTGTGAGTTCGACGTTCTCCAGGTCCGGGCCCGACCGCGGCTGGTGGGGCAGCTCCCGGAGCGTCTCGCGCCGCAGCCGGGCGGCGCCCTCGGAGCGGACGTACTGCCTGGCCGCCTCCTCGAAGCGGCGACGGCGCAGTGCACGGCCCACACAGACGATCCAGATGGCGGTCGCCAGGGCGAGGGCGGGCACACCCAACAGCTGGAAGGTCGACACATGCGTAGGCATGAATCCCAGTAGACACCACGATCCGGGCCTTTTGCCCGGATCGTGACGCATCTCGCAGGTGAGACCATTGACGTGCTCCCTGGCCTAAAGTCCAGGGATTCCGGCCTGAGTCGTCTGACCCTTCCGGGGGCTTCCTGCTTCACCGCGCTGTGCCGGGACTTTCGCCCTGGTCTTACCGGCGCTCCACGAGGCGTTTAGTGTCTCCGCCCGTCCGGCGGCGACGATACGACGTCCTTCGAAGAGGACGTTGCGGGCTGCGTTGTGGTCGCGGTCATGCACGGTGCCGCATGCGCTGCACGTCCACTCACCGTGCCGTTCCCCCGGAGGGAGAAAGCGTTGGCGTTGAGGCGGATCGACTGCCGGGTGTCCTTCTTCGACCTGTAGCGGGGCGGGCCGACCTTCCGGCCCTGCCGCTTGCCCATGACCGAGTCGAAGAAGTTCTTGTAGGCGGTGTCCAGGTCCCGCAGGGACTGTTGCAGGACGACCGCAGACACGTCGGCGAGCCAGGCGCGTTCCTCGGTGCGCTTGGCCTGGGTGATACGAAGCCGGGACAACTCGGCCGACTTCACGTACGGCGGTCCGGCCGCGTGTGCTTCCTTCCGGTCGCGCAGGCAGTCGTTCCACACCACGCGGGCGCACCCGAACGCACGCGCCAGCGCACGGCGCTGCGGAGCGTCCGGGTAGGCCCGGTAGTTGTAGCGGAGCTGCACGGCCAAGATTCTACTATTGGTCTCATGGAGGGTCAGAACGAATACAGGCGTGGCAGACACGTCGTTTCGGCGATGCATGTGCACTTGGTCTTCGTGACAAAGTATCGGCGCGGGGTGTTCAGCGACGAGATGCTGACGCGTTGCGAAGAGATCATGCGCAAGGTCTGCGAGGACTTCGAAGCGGAGCTGAAAGAGTTCAACGGCGAGCACGATCACGTCCACCTCCTGGTGCACTACCCGCCCAAGGTCGCCGTCTCGAAGCTGGTCAACAGCCTCAAGGGCGTCTCCGCCCGCCGGATACGGCAGGAGTTCACCGGCCGGACCAACCACGCCATCACGCACGGGCACCTGTGGTCACCCTCGTACTTCTCGGCCTCATGCGGCGGAGCCCCACTGGCGATCGTCCGCCAGTACATCGAACAGCAAAGGCATCCGCTCTAAAGCCTGCTGGTCAGAGCAGTCTTGAGATGCGTTTCATCCCCGGCGTGAACGCCGGGGCTTTCACGCAAGATCACCGGTAAGACGAAGCAGTGGCGAAGGGGTTCAGAAGCGGCGTATCAGGGCCACCCCTCGTCGAACGGACCCTGCCGCGCGCGTGTGTCGGCCGCACCCTCCTCACCGGGGGTGCGGCCGACGCGTGTTGTGCTGCCGTGTCCGGTCAGGCGGCAACCGGCTGCTGGGACTTGGACGGGGCCGCTACGGCGCCGCCCGACTCGCCTGCCGCGCCCTCGGGGTTCTGCTTGCGCAGGCCTTTCAGGACCACCACCAGAGCCGTGGTCACACACACGCCGACGGCGATGGCGAGCAGGTAGAGGAACGGGTTGCCGATCAGCGGGACCACGAAGATGCCGCCGTGGGGAGCGCGCAGGGTGGCACCGAAGGCCATCGACAGGGCACCGGTGAGCGCGCCGCCGACCATCGACGAGGGGATGACGCGCAGCGGGTCGGCCGCCGCGAACGGGATCGCGCCCTCGGAGATGAAGGAGGCGCCCAGCACCCAGGCGGCCTTGCCGTTCTCGCGCTCGGTGTGCGTGAAGAGCCTGCCGCGGACCGTGGTCGCCAGGGCCATCGCCAGCGGCGGGACCATACCGGCGGCCATCACCGCGGCCATGATCTTCATCGCCGAGTCGCTCGGGTTGGAGACCGCGATACCGGCGGTGGCGAAGGTGTAGGCGACTTTGTTGACCGGGCCGCCGAGATCAAAGCACATCATCAGGCCGAGCAGCGCGCCGAGCAGGACGGCGTTGGTGCCGGTGAGGCCGTTCAGCCAGTCGGTCAGGCCCTTCTGCGCGGACGCGATGGGCTTTCCGACGACGACGAACATCAGGAATCCGACAACCGCCGAGGAGATCAGCGGGATCACCACCACTGGCATGATGCCGCGCAGCGCCGCCGGGATGTCGATCTTCTGGATGGCCATGACCACGCCACCGGCGAGGAGACCGGCGACCAGACCGCCGAGGAAGCCCGCGTTGATGGTGAGGGCGATCGAGCCGCCGACGAAGCCGGGCACGAGCCCGGGGCGATCCGCCATGCCGTAGGCGATGTAGCCGGCCAGGACCGGGACGAGGAAGCCGAAGGACACCACGCCGATCTGGAAGAGCAGCGCGGCCCAGCTGTCCGTCTGGGTCCACACGAAGTGGTCCATGACCGACGGCGCCTTGTTGATCTTGTAGCCGCCGATCGCGAAACCGAGGGCGATGAGCAGACCGCCCGCGGCGACGAACGGGACCATATAACTCACACCAGACATAAGCCACTTACGTAGCCTGGTGCCGTAGCCCTCCCCCGCGTCACCGGTCCGCTCGACCGGCGTCGCCGGGCCACCGGCCGCCGCGGTGACCTCGCCGCGCGCGGACTTGTCCCGCACCGTGGCGATCAACTCGGCCGGCCGGTTGATGCCCGCCTTCACACCGACGTCGACGGTCGGCTTGCCGGCGAAGCGGTCCTTCTCCCGTACGGGCACGTCATGGGCGAAGATCACGCCGTCCGCCGCCTCGATGACGGCCGGGTCGAGCCGGGTGAAGCCGGCCGAGCCCTGTGTCTCGACGACGACCTCGATACCCGCCTCGCGGCCCGCGTTCTCCAGCGACTCGGCGGCCATATAGGTGTGCGCGATGCCGGTGGGGCAGGAGGTGACGGCGACGATACGGAACGGGCGCCCGGCCGGAGCACCGGCGGCACCCGCCGCCGGAGCGACCGCGTCCGCGGCGCGCGCTCCCGGCACCGGGGCCGCGCTGCCCGCGGCGCCGGCATCGGCGGAAGCCCCCGAACCGGCCGCCGCGGCCTCCGCGGAATCCTCGGAGCCCTCCGAACCCGCAGAGTCCGCGGTGGCTTCGGAGCCCTCGGTCGGGGCCGGGGCCTCGTCGCCGCGGATGAGCGCGGCGGCGACCGCCGCGTCGTCCACGGACCGCAACGCGGAGGTGAACTCGGCGTTCATGAGCCGGCGGGCGAGGGACGACAGGATCGTCAGGTGCGCGTCGTCCGCGCCCGCCGGAGCCGCGATCAGGAAGATCAGGTCGGCCGGGCCGTCCGGGGCGCCGAAGTCGACGCCCCGTGCGCTGCGGCCGAAGGCGAGCGTCGGCTCGGTGACGTGCTCGCTGCGGCTGTGCGGGATGCCGATGCCGCCGTCGAGGCCGGTCGGCATCTGCGCCTCACGGGCCGCGACATCCGCGAGGAAGCCCTCCAGGTCGGTCACCCGGCCCTGGGCCACCATCCGCTCGGCGAGGGCACGGGCCGCCGCTTCCTTGGTGTCGGCGGACAGGTCGAGATCGACCAGGTCCGCGGTGATCATCTCGCTCATCGCGGGCTCCTTCGCACGCGTATCGCCCGGGGGATGTGACGGGCGGGGGTGGGAACGGGGGTGCAGGGGGGTGGTACGGAAAGGAAGGGGAGAGAAGGGAGAGAGGGGAGAGAGGCGGGTCGTACGGAAAGGAGTCGTACGGAAAGGAGGGGGGAGGCAGGGCCGGGGAAACCCCGCCTCGCCCCGGCTTCGGCGGGGACGTCCGGGTGCCGCCCCGGGCGCGGGGACGCGCGGCGCGCGCTCATGGCACCGGCTCCGTCAGAGCGCGGTCCAGGGGCACCTCCGAGGTGACGGTCACGGCGGAGGGGTCCAGATCGGCCGGGGTCGGCATCACACTGCCGGGCAGCCGGACCGCCGCGGCTCCGTGGGCGACGGCCGAGGCCAGGGCCTCGGGTCCGGTGCCGCCTGCGATCAGGAAGCCGGCGAGGGAGGCGTCACCGGCGCCGACGTTGCTGCGTACGGCGTCCACGCGGGCGCTGCCGAACCACACGCCCGCGTCGGACACGAGCAGTTGCCCGTCCGCGCCGAGGCTCGCGAGTACGGCACCCGCGCCCATTCCGCGCAGCTCCTCGGCCGCCTTGGCCGCGTCGCCGACGGTGGCGAGGGGCCGCCCGACGGCCGCCGCGAGTTCCTCGGCGTTCGGCTTCACCACGTCCGGGCGCTCACTCAGCGCCTTGAGGAGCGCGGGCCCCGAGGTGTCGAGCGCGATCCTGGCACCGGCGGCATGGGCGCGGGCGACCAGTTCGGCGTACCAGGACGGGGCGAGTCCGCGCGGCAGGCTGCCGCAGCAGGTGATCCAGGCGGTGTCGGCCGCGCGGTACTGCTCGCGGACCGTCTCCAGGAGCAGTTCGGCCTCGGCGGGGGACAGCTCGGGTCCGGGAGCGTTGATCTTGGTGAGGGTGCCGTCGGGCTCGGCCACCGAGATGTTGGACCGGGTGGCTCCGGCGATCGGCACCGGCGCCACGGTGATGCCCTGGTCGTGGAGCAGTTCGGCGACGAGCGCGCCCGGCGCCCCGCCCAGCGGCAGCACGGCGACCGTGCGCTGTCCGGCGGCCGCGACCGCGCGCGAGACGTTCACCCCCTTGCCGCCCGGATCCATGCGTTCACCGGTGGCCCGGATGACCTCGCCGCGATCGAGGGACGGGACCTCGTAGGCACGGTCGAGGGAGGGGTTCGGGGTGACGGTGAGAATCATGCGCGCACCACTTCCGTGCCGCCGCGTTCGATCGCGGTGGCGTCCTCGGGGCTCAGCCCGCTGTCGGTGATCAGCAGGTCCACGTCACCGAGGTCGCCGAAGCGGGCGAAGTGCTCCTGGCCGTGCTTGGAGGAGTCGGCGAGCAGCACCACCCGGCGTGCGGCGCGGATAGCGGCGCGCTTGACGGCGGCCTCGGCGAGGTCGGGCGTGGTCAGTCCGTGAGCGGCGGAGAAGCCGTTGGCGGCGATGAACACCACATCGGCGCGGATCTCGCCGTACGCGCGCAGGGCCCAGGCGTCCACGGCGGCGCGCGTACGGTGCCGTACGCGCCCCCCGACCAGATGGAGCTGGATGCCGGGGTGGTCCGCGAGGCGGGCCGCGGTGGGAAGGCTGTGGGTGACGACGGTGAGGGAGGCGTCCAGGGGAATGTCCCCCGCCAGCCGGGCGACGGTCGAGCCGGCGTCCAGGATCATCGTGCCCTCGCGCGGCAGTTCGGCGACGGCCGCCTGAGCGATCCGGTCCTTCTCGTCGGCCGCCGTGGACTCCCGCTCCGCGAGGTCAGGTTCGAAGTCCAGGCGCCCGGCGGGGATGGCACCGCCGTGCACCCGGCGCAGCAGTCCGGCGCGGTCCAGGGCCTTCAGGTCGCGGCGGATCGTCTCGGCCGTGACCTGGAACTCCTCGGCCAGTGACATCACGTCCACCCGGCCGCCGTCACGGGCGAGCCGGAGGATCTCCTGCTGCCGCTCCGGTGCGTACATTTCCGTTCGCCTCCGACTGATGCCCGAACATGTGGTTTCACTGCGGAGGCTACGGGCGCGTTTTCGAAAAGTAAACAGGTTCGGGCATGGGAACGGACACACCCGGGCGTGTGCGGTCTGGACGGACCCCAGCACGACGGCGCCCGGCGGGCGCGCGCAGAACGCGACCCGCCGGGCGCCGTGGGCCCCGCGCGCATTCAGGGACGAGCCCCGCACACGCCCAGGGACGAGCCCCGCACACGCTCAGGAGACGAGCACCCGCTCCTCAACGGACCCCGTGTCCGCGTCCTCCGCGCCCTCCACGTGCTGCGCCGGCCGCTTCGGCAGCGCGAACATCAGCAGGAAGATCACCACCAGCACCGCCGCGACCCAGCCCAGCGCGTGCTGGAAGGCGCGCACGAAGGCCGGACCCACCGCGGCGGGGGCGAGCCGGTCGTCGATCTCACCGAAGAAGACCACCGACACCAGTCCGAGGCCGAGCGCGTTGCCCATCTGCTGCACCGTGTTGATCAGCCCCGACGCCGAACCGGAGTGCTCCCGCGGCACCTCGGAGAGGACCGCGTCCGTCAGCGGCGCGACGATCAGGCCCATGCCCAGGCCCATGACCACCAGCGGCAGCGCCATCTGCCAGGAGGCGATGGACTGGCCGTACCGATGGGCCTCGGCGATGTAGACGAGCACACCCGCCGCCATCACCAGCGCGCCCGTCTGCAGCACCTTGCGGCCGAAGCGCGGGACCAGCTTCTGCACCGATATCCCGGCCGCCACCGAGACCGCGATGGAGAACGGCACACCGGTCAGACCGGCCCGCAGGGCGCTCCACCCGAGCCCCACCTGCATGTACAGCGTCCAGACCAGGAAGAAGACGCCGAGGCCGATTCCGAACACCGTCTGCACCGCGATGCCCGCGGCGAAGCTCTTCACCCGGAACAGCGACAGTTCGATGAGCGGGGAGCCGTCCCGGGCGGCCTTGCGCCGCTCGTACGCCACCAGCGCCCCGAAGACGACCAGCGCGCCCGCCATCGACGCGTACCCCCACAGCGGCCAGCCCAGCTCCCGGCCGCGCGTGAGCGGGTAGAGCAGCATCAGCAGACCGAGCGTGACCAGGGCCACCCCGACGAGATCGAGGCGCAGGGCCCGGGGGGCCTTCGACTCCGTGATGAAGCGCCGGCCGAGCAGATACGCCACGATGCCGACCGGCAGGTTGATCAGGAAGATGGGGCGCCACTGCAGCCCGAACAGGTTCCACTCGGTGAGCAGCGCGCCGAGCAGCGGCCCCGAGACGGCTCCCAGCCCGACGATGGCGCCGAAGAGACCGAAGACCTTGCCCCGCTCGTGCGCCGGGAAGGTGGCGTGCACGATCGACAGCACCTGCGGGACCATCATCGCGGCCATCGCGCCCTGCAGAATCCGCGAGGCGACGAGCATCTCCGGGTTGGCGGCGAAGCCGCACAGCGCGGACGCGAGCGTGAAGCCGCCGATGCCGATCAGGAAGAGGCGTTTGCGGCCGTGGATGTCGCCGAGCCGGCCACCGGTGATGAGCCCGGCGGCGAAGGCGAGCGCGTACCCCGCGGTGATCCACTGGATCTGACTGAAGGAGGCGCCCTCGTCACGCTGGATGGAGGGGATCGCGATGTTGACGATCGTGACGTCGACCAGGTCCATGAAGGCCGCGGCCATCACGATCGCGAGCGCGAACCAGCGACGCCGGTCGCTCGCGCCGGCCGGGTCACCGTCGGCCGGGCGCGCAGGGGCCGGATTCCCGTCGGCAGGATGCTTGTCGGCCGGGAGCCCGTCGGCCGCGTCGGTGCTGGGCGTGCTGTCGCTGGAGGTCATGCTCAGACGGTAAAGCCGCAATAGGTCAGATGATGTCCTCATTCTCATGCATCCTCGAACGTATGACGATCGACACTCCGGCCCGGCTCCTCCAGCTGCTGTCCCTGCTGCAGACTCCCCGCGAGTGGCCCGGCGGCGAGCTCGCCGAACGGCTCGGGGTGTCCCGGCGCACCGTCCGGCGTGACATCGACCGGCTGCGCGAGCTGGGTTACCCGGTCCAGGCCAGCAGGGGAGCCGACGGCGGGTACCGGCTGGTCGCCGGGAAGGCCATGCCGCCGCTCGTGCTCGACGACGAGGAGGCCGTGGCGATCGCGGTGGGACTGCGCGCGGGTGCCGGGCACGCGGTCGAGGGAGTGGAGGAGGCGTCCGTGCGGGCCCTGGCCAAACTCGAACAGGTGCTGCCGGGCCGGCTACGTCACCGCGTCACCACACTCCAGGCCGCCACCACCGCGCTGACCAGCGGCGACGGGGCGAGCATCGCGCCGGAAACACTGACCGTGATGGCCTCGACGATCGCGGGCCGGGAGCGGCTGCGTTTCGCATACCGCGCCAAGGACGGCACGGAGTCACGGCGCCTGGCCGAGCCGTACCGGCTGGTGTCGACGGGACGTCTCTGGTACCTCGTCGCCTACGATCTCGAACGCGTCGACTGGCGCACGTTCCGGGTCGACCGGGTCAGCGCCCCCTTCGCGACGGGCGAGCGGTTCACCCCGCGCGAGCTGCCGGCGAAGAGCGCGGCGGAGTATCTGCGGCGGTCGATGTACCGGCGGCAGGAGACCTACGAGTTCGAGGCGACCTTCGCCGCACCCGCGGACGTCGTGGCGGCGCGCCTGCCCCGGTGGTTCGACGCGCCCGAGCCCCTCGACGACCACAGGTGCCGGCTGCGGGGCGCGGCGAGCGACTCGGTGGAGTGGCTGGCGGTCCGCCTGGCCCTGGTGGACTGTGCCTTCACCGTCCACCGGCCACCGGAACTGGTCGCCTGCGCCCGGGACTTGGGGGCACGACTGAGCCGGGCGGCGGACGCCGGGCCGCCGCGAAAGGGCCGACCCGAGCCGGGTCGGCCCGATCCCTCAGCCGCTCCCCCACGCGAACTCCCCGAGAGCCTCGAGATTGCGTACGGCGAGCGCGGCCGGCCCGTCGGGACCGCCGGCCGGCCGGTCACCCGCGGCCCAGGTCTCCAGGGCCACACGGACGGCGGCGCCGGCGATGGCGGCCGCGAAACGGAGGGCGGGCGTGACGGCTGCTGACGTCTCGTCACCCCCTTGCGTCCGCTTCGCCAGCGCCTCCGCCAGCCCCCGCTCCGCGGCCCGGCAGATCTCGGCCCAGACCTTGGTGAGCGCGGAGTTGGTGTCGATGAGGCACAGCAGGGTGCGGACCCACTCCAGGGAGGTCGTGGAGACGCCGGCGCCCGGGGTCAGGGTGTGGATCGCCGCGTGGCGCAGGGCCTCGGCGACGGTCAGCCCGGCGGGGGCCTCACGGACCGCCTGTGTCCATTGGCGGGCGCCCTCGGAGAGCAGCGGCGCGAGCGCCTCCTCCTTGGTCGCGAAGTAGCGGTAGAAGGTGCGCGGGGCGACTCCGGCGGCGCGGGCGATGTCCTCGGCGCGGGTGGCGCGCAGGCCGTTCGCGATGAACAGGCCTGCGGCGGCCCGGGCGATCTCCATACGAGTCGCCGCCTTGCGCCGCTCGATCAGCGACTCACCCTTGTCGTGTTTGTCGCGCTTATCTCGCTTGGCGCGCCTCCCGCGCCCGTCGCGCGGATCGCGCTCGTCAAGCCCATCGCGCGGATCGCGCCCTCCGCGCTCGTCATGCCCGCCGCGCGGATCGCGCTCGTCAGGCAGAGGGGCACGCCCGTCCGCGGTCGAGCCCCCGGGTTGTCGCGTCGTACGGCGGGACGAGGACCCGCTCGTACGGTGGGTACCGGTCACGACGGCAGGTTATGCCGCTGTGACACAATCTGCCATCCGGGCCGCCCCGGGGTTCAGGTCCGGGGCGGCCCGGTCGGCCCGGGACTTGTTCCGGGCACAGGGAAGAGCCGGGTTCCGGCGCCGGGGGGGAGTGGCGCCGGAACCCGGCTCCGGAAGAGTCCCGCCGCCGGGGGGAGTGCGTCGGGACTCGGCTTGGGGGGACGGACCGCGGAGGTCCGGCCCGTACGGAAGAGGGCCCGCAGGTCTTGTGCCCCGGACCCGGCGGGTTGAAGCGACACGACAGCGCCGAGTCGCACCACCCTGCGCGGTCGCACAACCCGGCGCGCCGGGGCCGGTGTGCGCCCCGGCGCCGTGGCTGCCGTTACGCCGCCGCGTCGAACCCGGTGTCCCGGGCCAGCTTCTTCAGCTCCAGCAGCGCGTGCTTCTCGATCTGGCGGATGCGCTCACGCGTCAGGCCGTGCTCCTTGCCGACCTCCGTCAGGGTGCGCTCCCGGCCGTCCTCGATGCCGTACCGCATCTTGATGATCGACGCCGTGCGCTGATCGAGCCGGCCGATGAGGTCGTCCAGCTCCTCGCTGCGCAGCAGCGTGAGGACCGACTGCTCCGGCGACACCGCGGAGGTGTCCTCGAGCAGGTCACCGAACTGGGTCTCGCCCTCGTCGTCCACCGCCATGTTCAGCGACACCGGGTCGCGGGCCCAGTCGAGGACGTCGCTGACGCGCTCCGCCTTCGAGTCCAGCTCGGTCGCGATCTCGGCGGGCTCGGGGTCCCGGCCGTGCTCGCGGTTGAACTCGCGCTGCACCCGGCGGATCCGGCCCAGCTCCTCGACCAGGTGCACGGGCAGCCGGATGGTCCGGGACTGGTCGGCGATCGACCGCGTGATGGCCTGGCGGATCCACCAGGTCGCGTACGTCGAGAACTTGAAGCCCTTGCGGTAGTCGAACTTCTCGACCGCGCGCACCAGGCCGGCGTTGCCCTCCTGGATCAGGTCGAGCAGCGGCAGGCCACTGCGCGGGTAGCGTCGCGCGACCGCCACGACGAGCCGCAGATTGGACCGTATGAAGATGTCCTTGGCCCGCTCGCTCTCAGCGACGAGGGCCTCCAACTCCTCACGGGTGGCATCCGCCTTGGCCTCCTCCTCACCGTCGAGGATCTGCCGCGCGAACACACCGGCCTCGATGGCCTGGGACAGCTCGACCTCCTTGGCGGCGTCGAGCAGAGGTGTACGCGCGATCTCGTCGAGGTACATGCCGACCAGGTCGCGATCGGCGATCTCGCCGCCATGGGCGCGAACACTGTTTGCCGCGTCGACGGTCTCGCCTTCGGCGGCTCGGCGACGGGCGACGGCACGGGTTGCCATGCGTGCTCCCTTGCGATGGTGGGCGGGCGGTGGTCCTGTGGGCGCTGGGGGACACCCTTCCGGGTTCCCGGCATCCGAAGGAGACAACGACTGCAATCCGGACAGAATTCCCAACCTGTCCCTCGTTTTTTCTGATCATGCAGTACCCTGTCGCCCTCAAGGAGGCAGGATGTCGTCGGAACGCACAGAGGTGCAGGTCAGGCCGGGCATCGAGGACGACCTCGGGGCTCTCACGGACCTCTACAACCACTACGTACGCGAGACACCCCTCACCTTCGACACCGCGATCCTCACGCCGGAAGAGCGACGTCCTTGGCTGCTCTCCCACCTGGAAGACGGACCGCACCGGCTGATGGTTGCCGCGGACCGGGATTCACAGGAGATCCTGGGGTACGCCACCTCCAGCGGCTTGCGCGCGAAGCCCGCCTATGCGACCTCGGTGGAGGTCACGGTCTACCTCGCCCCCCACGCCACGGGCCGCGGTGTGGGCACGCGTCTGTACGAGGCCCTCTTCGGGGCGCTCGCCGACGAGGACCTCCACCGCGCGTACGCGGGCATCGCACAACCCAACGAAGCGTCCGTGCGCCTGCACGAACGCTTCGCTTTCCGGCATGTGGGCACCTACCGGCAGGTGGGCCGCAAGTTCGGCCGGTACTGGGACGTTGCCTGGTACGAGAAGGAGCTGTGACGGCGCGGCCGGTCAGCCGAACTGCACCGACCTCTTCGCCAGCCCCATCCAGAACCCGTCGATCACCGACCTCTGCGTGTCCAGCTCCCCCGTGGCGTCCGCCGCGCCCAGCGTCACGAAGAGCGGGGCGAAGTGTTCCGTGCGGGGATGGGCGAGCCGGCCCGCCGGCGACTTGCGGGTGAAGTCGATCAGCGCGTCGATGTCGCCGCCCTCCAGCGCGCGGTGGCCCCAGTCGTCGAACTCCGCCGACCAGCCGGGCACTCCCCCGCCCGGGTGGCGCAGGGCGGCGAGATTGTGGGTGAAGAAGCCGGAGCCGACGATCAGGACGCCCTCGTCGCGCAGCGGGGCCAGCTTGCGGCCGATCTCGACGAGCTTCTCCGGGTCGAGCGTCGGCAGGGAGATCTGCAGGACCGGGATGTCGGCCTCGGGGAACATCTCGACCAGCGGCACATACGCGCCGTGGTCCAGGCCGCGGTCCGGGAAGTCCTGGACCGGGATGCCGGGGGCGCGCAGCAGCTTGCGCACGGAGTCGGCGAGCTGCGGGGCGCCCGGGGCGGCGTAGGTCACCCGGTAGTAGTGCTCGGGAAAGCCCCAGAAGTCGTAGATCAGCGGGGCCGTCTCCACCGCGCCGAGGGCGAGCGGGGCCTCCTCCCAGTGAGCGGAGACCATGAGGATCGCCTTGGGCCGGGGCAGTCCGGCGGACCAGGCGGCCAGCTGGCCGGGCCAGACCGGGTCGTCGGCCAGCGGGGGCGCACCGTGACTGAGATAGAGGGCGGGCATGCGCTCGGGCGTGATGCGCTCCTCGGTGACGGCGGACATGGCGGCGGCTCCCTCCGGACAGGTTTACTTGAAACCTCAAGCTCATCACAGCGTAGCAGCCTACTTGTTTAAATTTCAAGAAGGAGCCTCGTAGAGTGGACCCATGAAGACGGCACCCGCTGAGGACACCCGCTGGCTCACCGACGAAGAGCAGCGCACGTGGCGTGCGTACCAGCACGCCGCCACCCTTCTCGAGGACCACCTGGACCGCCAGTTGCAGCGCGACGCGGGCATGCCGCACGTGTACTACGGGCTGCTCGTCCAGCTCGCGGAGGCGCCGCGCAGACGACTGCGCATGACCGAGCTGGCGATCGGGGCGAAGATCACCCGGTCCCGGCTCTCGCACGCCATCGCCCGCCTGGAGAAGAGCGGCTGGGTGCGCCGCGAGGAGTGTCCCTCCGACAAGCGAGGACAGGTCGCGGTCCTGACGGACGCGGGCTACGAGGTGCTGACCCGCACCGCGCCCGGGCATGTGGCGGCCGTGCGCCAGGCCCTGTTCGACCGGCTCACCCCCGAGCAGCAGAAGTCCCTCGGCGAGATCATGGCGGTCATCGCGGAGGGACTGCAGCCCAAGGAGGCGGGGGCGGACCTGCCCTGGCTCCGCTGAGCCCGGACGCACCTGCGCAGCCGCCCGAGCACACACCGCCGCCCCGGCCCCGCCGGGGTGGCGGAGCCGGGGCGGACCCGGGAGGCGTACGGGTGAGGGGCCCCCGCCCCTCACCCGTCACGCCGAGTTCCGTACGCGAAGTCCCGCGCGAAGGGCGCCTCATGGACGACGCCCCCGACCGGTTGCGTGGTCAGTGGGCGACCACCGGCACCTGCACCTCGTCCTCGGCGCCCTCGCCCTTGCCCGTGCCGGAGGCCTGCGGGGCACCCGGGCGTCCGGCGTTGACGAAGGTCAGGGCGATCACCGCGGCGAGCGCGAGCATGCCGGCGGCGACCCAGATCGCGTTCGAGTAGCCGTGCACCATGCCCTGGAGCTGGACCAGCTGCTGCTGAGGCTTGGAGGTCGCCGCCGCGATGTGGTCCTTGATGTAGGACGTGGTCGCCGAGGCCGCGATCGTGTTCAGCAGGGCCGTACCGATCGCGCCGCCCACCTGCTGGGAGGTGTTGACCATCGCGGAGGCGACACCGGCGTCCCGCGGCTGCACTCCGTACGTGGCCAGGGACATGGCCGGCATGAACGCCGAACCCATGCCGAGGCCGAGCAGCAGCAGGGCCGGCAGCACCAGGGCCGCGTACGAGGAACCGATCTCCAGCTGCGCGAGCAGCAGCATGCCGGAGGCCGCCACCAGGAAGCCGGGGCCCATCAGCAGCCGCGCGGGGACGCGGGTCATCAGCCGGGCGCCGATCTGGGTCGAACCGGTGATCATGCCGGCCACCATCGGCAGGAAGGCGAAGCCGGTCTTGACCGGCGAGTAGCCCTCCACGACCTGGAGGTAGTAGGTCAGGAAGAGGGTCGTGCCGAACATCGCGATGACCGCGAGGCCGAGGGAGAGGTAGACACCGCCCCGGTTGCGGTTGGTGACCACGCGCAGCGGCAGCAGCGGGGCCTTGACCCGGGACTCGGTGACCACGAAGGCCGCCAGCAGGACCGCCGCCGCGACGAACAGACCGACCGTCACGGAGTCGCTCCAGCCGTCGGACTCGGCGCGCGTGAAGCCGTAGACGAGGGAGATCAGGCCGAGGGTGGAGAGGATGACGCCCGGGATGTCGAGCGGTGAACGGTTGCGGCCGCCCTCCGGCTCCCGGATGACGAAGTAGGCGCCGGCCGCCGCGACGATGGCGAACGGGATGTTGACGAAGAACGTCCAGCGCCAGTCCAGGTACTCGGTGAGGAAACCGCCGAGGATCAGACCGACGGCGCCGCCGCCACCGGCGATCGCGCCGTAGATGCCGAACGCCTTGGCGCGCTCCTTGGCGTCCGTGAACATCACCGCGAGCAGGGACAGCGCGGCGGGGGCGAGCAGGGCTCCGAAGACACCCTGGAGGGCGCGGGCACCGAACATCATCGCGCCGGACTGCGCGGTGCCGCCGAGCGCGGAGGCCAGGGCGAAGCCGGTCAGGCCGATGACGAACGCCCGCTTGCGGCCCCACAGGTCGGCGACACGGCCGCCGAAGAGCAGCAGACCGCCGAAGGCGAGGGCGTACGCGGTGACGACCCACTGGCGGTTGCCGTCGGATATGCCGAGGTCGTGCTGGGCGGACGGCAGCGCGATGTTCACGATGGTGGCATCGAGGACGACCATCAGCTGGGCGAGCGCGATGAAGACAAGCGCCCGCCAGCGGTGGTTGTCGGGAGCGGAAGCGCCGGGGGCGCTTCGGGTTGTTGCTGACATGGAGGTACCCACTTCGGGACTGCGTGACGGAAAGATCGGAGCCGGCCGGAAACCAGGCGGAGCTAGCGATAACCAGTCGGAACTAGGAGGCGGAGAAGGGCGTCGAAAGGCACGGCGCGTCGACGGTGACGGCCGGGATGGTGCGGACTCCGCCGTTACAGACGGGTGAGGTTCGCGGAACTCATCGGTGTACAGGTCGCTGGTGCTCGCTACAGGTCGCTCAGGGTCGGCGCAGATCCTCCATGGTCACAGCCGCGCCCGGCAGCGCGGAGCAGGCCGGGGCCCGCAGTCCGTCCAGGAACAGCTGGAGATGACGGTGCACGAAGCGGTCGGCACTGAGACACGCCGTACCGGCCGGCGGTCTGCTGAGCTGGGCCACGGCGATCGTCAGATCACCGACGCCCACGTCGGAACGGAGCTGTCCGGCGGCCTTGGCCCGCTCCATGATCTCCTCGATGAGCCGCTCGATCCGTTCACGTGCGGCTTCCAGGTCGGGGTGGCTCTCGTCGAACGTGCTGGAGACCATCGGACACAGCGCGCTGAGCCGTTCGTCGGCTGCGGCGTGCGCGAAGCGCTCCAGCGCCTCGAAGGCGTCGGCACACTCGGCGAGCGCCCGCTCGGCCTCCTCGGACGTGCGGTCGAGGACCGAGCAGACGACCTCGCGGGCGAGTGCGTCGCGATCGGGGAAGTTGCGGTACACCGTGGCATTGCCGACACCGGCCCGGCGGGCGATCTCGTCGAACGGCACGCCGGGGCCGAACTCGACGAACATCTCCCGGGCGGCGTTGACGATCCGCTCCCGGTTGCGCAGGGCGTCGGCGCGCGGCCTGGACGCTCGGCGCCGCACGGGGGTCGCGGTCGCTGTCGGCACGGCCTACTCCTCGGGCGAGTGGAATGCGATCCGGGGATTCGCTCCCCAGTTCGCTTGGACACCGGTCTAAACGGGGATTGGGTCCCCGGTTATTCCCCCCGCGACCCGCCTTCCCGTGAGCTGCGTCACATCCTCGGCCCGGACGTGAAGGCATCCACCCCACCAGGACACGGTTCACTCCTCCCCTCGCCTGGCTTCACCCCGGCCGCGCCCGAGAACCCCTCGTTCGGTCTCCTCCAGCGCGCGCCCCCGGATCACGCGCCACAGGGTGATCGCAAGGGTGCAGCCGGAGACCGGCGGCTGCCGTGGGAGCGGAGGGCCACCGCATGCAGCCGTCCCGACGCCGGGTACGCCCTCGCCGCACCGCCTCCCTCGCCTCGGTCACCGCTCTGACCCTGGCGGTCTCCACCTCCGCCGGCACCGGACAGCTCACCGTAGACCCCACGACGGCGGGGCCCGTCGCCCCGGCCCGTTCCGAGGCGCTGCGTCCCTGCATGATCCACGGCCACCCGAACATCCAGATGCCCGAAGGCATCCCGACCCTCTCCGGCTACGCCCACTCCACCGGCACCGTCCACGCCCTGACCCTGATGATCGACTTCTCCGACGCGCCCGGCCAGGGCAGCGCGCTCGACCGGTTCGCGGAGTTCTTCCCGCAGACCCGGCAGTGGTTCACCGCCAGCTCCTACGGCCGCCTCGACTACCGCCCCGAGACCCCCATACGCCACTGGCTGCGGATGCCCAAGCCGTTCAAGGCCTACGGGATAGAGCGCGGCGCCCCCTTCGACCCCGGCTACCGCCGGCTCGTCCAGGACATCGTCGCCGCCGCCGGCGCGAAGGTGGACTTCCGCCGCTACGACCTGCTGAACGTGCTGGCCACCCCGAACGCCGGGCCCTCCGCCCTAGACACCGTCCTGTCCGTGACCTTCGCGGGCAACACCGACGCCCCCCTCGCCGACGGCGTCCCCGTCGCCAACGCGTCCTTCATCTACAGCCGCCAGGACGACGGCTCGGGCTCCTACTCGACGACCGGCTACCGGGTGCTGCCCCACGAGAACAGCCATACCTTCGGCCTGCCCGACCTCTACACCCAGGAGGGCGGCACCGCCGTCGGGCACTGGGACATCATGAGCGAGGACTGGGGCGCCGACAACGACCTGCTCGGCTGGCACAAGTGGAAGCTCGGCTGGCTCGACGACTCCCAGGTCGCCTGCGTCACGGGGCGCGGCACGACCGCGTACACGCTGACCCCGCTGGCCCGGACCGGCGGCCGCAAGCTGGTCTTCGTACCGCTCAGCTCCCGGGCCGGATACGCCCTGGAGCTGCGCACCCGCGAGGGCAACGACGCGGCGGTGTGCCGGCCCGGCATCCTCGTCTACCACGTCGATGCGGACGTCGACACCGGCAGCGGGCCCATCACGGTCTACGACTCCAGGCCCGGCAGCGGCGGCTGCACCCGCAGCCCCAACGTGCAGGCCGAGCTGTCCGACGCGACGTTCGTCCCCGGGCAGTCCTTCAGGGACAAGAGGGCGGGCGTCGTCATCACCGTGGTGGGGAAGGACCGGTCGGGCGCCTACCGGGTGCAGGTGACCCGCCGGTGAACCCGGCCCCCGCCGATGCCCCCTCCCACCGAAGGAAAGGCGTCCCGGGCCGCCCTGCCAGGTGACCGGCACGGCCGATACGGGCGGCCCGGCATTACCGTGACCTCATGTTCCCGAACGTCACGCCGGGCGCGGACACCGCGGTACCCGACGAAGCGGTCATGCCCCTCATGCGGGGGCTCACCGTGCTGCGGCGGCTGAACGACGCCGACGGCTGCTGCAGCCTCAGCGGCCTGGAACGGGCCACCGGCCTCGCCCGGTCCACGGTCGACCGGATCACGGCGACCCTCGCGCGCATGGGCTACGTACGGCTCGACGGCCGGGACGCCGTGCTCGCGCCGGGGCTGACCGAGCTGGGCAACGCCTATCTGGCGGCACTGCGGCTGCCGGAACTCCTGAACCCCCACGCGGACGCGCTCGCCGACGAGTTGGACGAGTCGGTGTCGCTCGCGGTCGCCGACCTGGACGGCATCCGCTTCGTCCACCAGGCGACCCGGCGCCGCGCGATGTCGCTGAGCTTCCGCATCGGCGACCTGCTGCCCGCCGAACGCACCGCCCCGGGACCGCTGTTCGCCACCGAGTGGGACGAGACGGACTGGAAGCGATGGCATGACCGGCGGGCCGCCGACCCCGAGGACCGCGGCTTTCCGGCGGTGCCGGCGCGCAGCCGCCCGCTCGACGGGGACGCGACCGGCGCCCTGGGGGACGACTTCGAGCAGCGCACCGGCTGGGCGCGGGAGCACGGGTGGGCGCTGGACGACCAGTTGATCGAGCCGGGGCTGGTGGCGCTCGCGATGCCCGTACGGGAACCCGGCGGCCGGATCGCCTGTGCGGTCAGCGTGGTGAGCCACACCAGCCGGCACTCGGCGGACGGCCTGCGCCGCACGCTGCTGCCGCGGCTGCGCACGGCGGTGGCGGCGATGGAGCGGACGCTGCGCGAGGCGCCGCCCGCCGTGCGCACCACCCCGTCCGGGCTCGCGGCCTGGACCGGGGCGTCCAAGCAGGAACTGGGGCGGGGGTTCGTGGAGTCGCTGGCCCGCGGGCTGACCGTGATCACGTCGTTCGGCGAGGGGCGCTCCGCACTGACGCTGACCGAGGTGGCGGAGGCGACGGGGCTGGCGCGGGCGACGGCACGGCGGGCGCTGATCACGCTGGAGCACCTCGGGTACGTCACCGCGCACGGCCGTACCTTCCGGCTCACCCCGCGCGTTCTGGGCCTCGGCTTCCCTGCGTTGTCCCGGGCGGCGCTGGCGGACATCGCCGCCCCGCATCTGACCGCCCTCTCCCATCTCCTGCACGAGTCCGCCTCGTTGGCGGTCCTGACGGGCGACGACATCCAGTACACCGCGCGGGTGGCGCCGAACCGCATCATGAGCGTCCACATCGCCCTCGGCAGCCGCCTGCCGGCGTACGCGACCTCGCTGGGCCGGGTGATGCTGGCGGACCTGTCCGAGCCCGCGCTGCCGCGGCCGGTCGCGCTGACGTCGCGGACGGTCACGGATCCGGACGAGCTGCGGGCCGTGCTCGGCCGTGTCCGGCGCGAAGGATTCGCGCTGGTGGACGGGGAGTTGGAGGAGGGGCTGCGGTCGATCGCGGTGCCGGTGCGGGAGCGCGGGGGCCGGGTGGTGGCGGCGGTGAACGTCGCCCTGCACAGCAGCCGCCGTACGCGGGAGGAGTGCGTGAGCGAGATCCTGCCGGAGCTGCGCGCGACGGCGACACGGATCGAGGCGGACCTGCACAGGGCGGGGCGGTTCCGGCAGGTGCCGAGCATGTGAGGGCGCACGGCACCCGACGACGTACCGGTACGGCACCGCCCGCCCGCGCTCCGGGCACCCGGCGACACCAACCGGTCCGGAGGGTCAGCTCGCCTCCGCCCGCCGCCCCGCCGCCACCACTGCCCGCAGCCCCCGCGCCGAGGCTATGCGGGGCAGGAGCAGCGACCAGAAGCGGGTGAGGGTGGTGTGGGACAGCCAGCGCACATCGCACTCCCCGAGCGCGGCGAAGCCGACCGTCGCCCCGACCACCGTGGCCACCAGATCGCGCGGCGGCACGTCGGAGAGCAGCCCCTCGTGCGCGGCTCGTACGACGGCGTCCTCCACCCACGCGTGCCACCGCCCGTACAGGCTTCCGCCCGGGCGGTCATCCCGCGCCTTGTCGTCGAGGTCGAACCCGGCGCGCAGGACGACGTCGTGGCGCAGGCCCTGCAGCAGCGCGTGGCTCGTGTCGACGAGCGCCTGAAGGGAACCGCCGAGCTGCGGCGGCGGCCGCTCGGCGGAGGTGATCCGCCGAAACCGCCGGGCCGCCGCGTCCCGCACCGCCGACGCGAGTGCGGCCTTGCTGGGGAAGTGGAAGTGCAGCGCGCCGTTGCTGACCCCCGCCCGGGAGCTGATCGCCGAGAGCGCGACCGACTCGAAGCCGTCCTGCGTGAAGAGTTCGGCGGCGGACTGGATCAAGGCGTTGCGCGTTCGCACCGCACGTTCCTGCTTGGCCATCACACGCTCCGTGGGGACTGGATCAGGAGCATAACAAACCGCTTATGCGGTTTTCAATTGCACGAGCAACCACCTCGGGAGCACCTCCGTGCCGCACTCGGAAGGGCGGAATCCCGTCGCCCGAAAGGGCAGGATCCTGCCCGAACCGGCGGAGAAAACGCATCAGTTCGGCCGCAGTACGACCGGAAGTGATCCGTATCCGTTCACGATGAAGGATCGCACCGGCTCGACCTCCCCCAGCGGAATTACAGACTCCAGATCGGGGAAGCGGGTGAAGAGCGCCGACAGCGCGGTGGTCGCCTCGAGCCGGGCCAACGGCGCGCCCACACAGCGGTGCACGCCGTACCCGAAGCCCAGGTCGTCCCGCCGGCCGGCCCTCAGCACGTCGAAGACACCGACGTCGTTCCCGTACGCCTCCGGATCCGAGACCGCACCGGCGAAGGAGACCAGGATCGGGTCGCCCTTCTCGATCCGTACGCCGTCCAGGTCGATGTCCTCGACGGCGAAGCGCATCGGCGAGTACGCGGCGGGGCTGTGCGTGCGCAGCGTCTCACCGACCGCGTCCGCCCAGTCGGCACGGCCCTCCCGCACATGCGCGCGCTGTTCCGGATGGGCCAGCAGCGCGCCGATCGTGTTGATGATGAAGGTGCAGGTGGTCTCCTGGCCGGCGGCGATCATCAGATAGAGGGTGCCGAGGAGTTCCTGCTCGGTCAGCCGGCCGTCGGCGCCGTCGCTGACCTCGATCAGGGCGGTCGTCAGATCGTCACCGGGCGCGGCCCGCTTCGCGGCGACCAGTACGGCCAGCATCCCGAACACCCGTACCTGCGCCGCGGCCATCTCGTCGCCGGGCACGGCCGTACCGAACACCAGGTCCAGGTCCGCGCACAGGGGTTCACGGTCCTCCTCCGCGACACCGAACAGCTCGCAGATCACCCGCATGGGCAGCGGATTGGCGAACCGGGCCCGCAGATCGACCGGTTCACCCGCCGGCAGCGCGGCCAGTTCGTCGAGCAGCGCCTCGGTGATCTCCTCGACACGGGGCCGCAGAGCCTGGGTGCGGCGCGCGGTGAAGGCCGCGGCGACCAGCCGGCGCAGGCGCCCGTGCCGCTCCCCGTAGGCGAAGAGCATGTTCTCGTTCGCCACCCACGGGTAGAGCGGCCAGTCCTCACTGACGCGGCCCTCGACGAAGTCGGGCCAGTGCCGCCGGGCGTCCTTCGACACCCGGGGATCCATGAGGAGTTGTTTGACGTACTTCTGCCGCACGACGGCCCAGGCGCGCACCCCGCCGGGCAGTTCCACCTCGGCGGCCGACCCCTGCGCCCGCACCATGGCGGTCTCGCCCGCCAGATCACGCCCCGTCACATCGAGGGCGTACGGGCATCCGTTCATCTCCATCCGTGCACTCCGTTCGGTCAGTCAGCCCGTTCGGCATACGACGCGGTACACCACCCGGCGCACCACGGTGGAACTCACGCACCTGCACAGAGGAGACACACCCACCCTCCCCGTAGGGGAGCCGGGCGGATGCGTCCGCCCGGCTCCCCCGCCCCCTTCCCCCGTCCCCTCCCCCGTCGGATTCCCCCGTCCCCTCGCCCGGCGGACCCCCGCCGGGACCTGCGGCGCGACAGCGGCCCGCGTGCCGCCTCCGCGCCCCGCCCCGTCACCCAGCCGCGCTCGCCGCCTCCGACCGGCGCTGCCTCATGGCGGCCTCGTACACCTTCGCCCCCCGGTCCGGGGAGAAGTCCAGACGGACCAGCACTCCCGGCACGGCGACCGAGGGCATCAGATGCCGGTAGAGATCCGCGACCCGCTCGGCCAGGTCCGCCCGCTCGGTCATGATCCGCGAAAGGACCTGGACGCCCGTGAAGGCCCCCACGAACAGCGGGGCGAGAGCCGCGACATCGGCGTGCGGCAGGATCTCGCCCCGCAGCTTGGCCTCCTCGAAGAGGGACCGCGTGTGCTCGGTCCACGCCTGCATCGGCACCCGCCGGTTGAGGTGGTCCTTCGGCGACCCCTGGTCCACGGTCAGCCGCACACTGCCCTGGACGATCGGGTCACCGGTGTCCTTGCGGAGCAGATAGGCCAGCAGCAGCGCCTCGTCCAGCGACTCCTGCAACCTCAGCTCCTGCCGCGGCACGCGCGGGAGGGAGGAGACCTGCGCGGCCAGGACGGCCTGGGCCAGCTCCTCCTTCGAGGAGAAGTGGAAGTAGAGGGCACCCTTGGTGACCCCCGACCTCTGCAGTACGTCGGAGATCGTCGCCGCCTCGTATCCGACCTCGTCGAACACCTCGGCCGCGGCGAGCAGAATCGCCTGCCGCGTCCGAATGGCCCGCTCCTGCCGTGCCACACGCACCCTCCGCACCAGCCCGCACCGCGGGCAAGGGACCGGACGGTCCCTGTCGATGCTTCAGGACAATAAAACCAGCCATACGGTTTTTCAACCCTGAGGCTTCAGCCCCCTGATTAAGCCCATATCACCCATAAAATCCGGCGTGAAAATCCACGTATCGACAGCGACCCCCGGGCCTCGGCACAGAGGGCCCTTGAAAGAGAAACCGGATGGTACGTATCTTCGCTCCCGCGCTTCACACCTGCCCGAACCCACCCAGGGGGAAGCCCGATGACCGTCACGACGTCCGAGATCCCCGCGCAGGCAGCCCCCGCCGGGCACCCGGTCGCCGGCGAACTCGCGCGCCTCCTCTTCGAGGGCCCGCACCGCGAGCGCCGGCACGGCGTCTGGCGCAGGACGATCTCCGGCCCCGCGTTCTCGTACCGCCCCGGGCTGCCCCCGGCCGAGCGGGCCGCGCTCTCCTACGACCGTCTGCGCCTGCTCGACGACGTCCTCGACGACCCCGGGCGGTTCGCGGCCGACCCGCACCGGCTGGCCGCGCTGCACGAGTGGATCGGGCCGGTGGACGGAGGGCTGACCACCCTCGCGAGCATCCACTACAACCTGTTCCTCGGCAGCCTCGTCGACCACGACCACGAGGGCCGCGACCTGTCCCCCTTCACCGCGCGGTGCAACACAGGAACGTTTCTGTGTACCGAGTCGGAGCACGGCAACGACGTAGCCGCGATGGAGACCCTCGCGGTCTACGACCGCGCGAGCGACGGCTTCCGCCTGCACACCCCGACCCCCGGCGCGCGGAAGTTCATGCCCAACACCAGCCTGACCGGGGGCCCCAAGACCGCGGTCGTCGCGGCCCGGCTCCTCGTCGACGACGAGGACCAGGGCGTCTTCCTCTTCCTCACCCCGCTGAGCGACGAGAGCGGACATCTGCCCGGGGTCACGGTCCGCCGGTTGCCCGACCGCACCGGCACCCCCGTCGACCACTGCCTCACCTCCTTCGACCACCTGTGGCTGCCGCGCGAGGCGCTCCTGGAGGCCGACCACGGCCGTCTGGACCGCGACGGCACCCTCACCAGCAACCTCGGCAACAAACGCAAGCGGCTCCTGCGCTCCATCAACCGCGTCACCATGGGCAAACTCTGCATGAGCGCCGGCACCCTCGGCATGGCCCGCGCCGCGCTCACCATCGCGGTCCGCTACGCCCACAGCCGCCTCATCGCCGGACCCCGGGCCGGCGAGCGCATCCCGCTCGCCGCCCACCGCAGCCACCACAGCCGGCTGCTCGACGGGCTGGCGACGGCGTATGCGATGACGTTCCTGCACCGCACGGTGGTCGACCGGTTCGCCGCGCACACCGAGGAGGACCGCGAGGAGGTCGAGCGGCTCACGGCCGTCGCCAAGGGCTGGATCACCTGGCAGGCACGGGAGATCGCCACCGAGTGCCGCGAACGCTGCGGCGCACAGGGCCTGTTCCCCGCCAACGGCATAGCGGACCTGCCCGCGAACATCGAGGGCGGCATCACCGCCGAGGGCGACAACCTGGTGATCTGGGTGAAGGCCGCCTCCGAGATGGTCTTCGGCCACGAGTCCGCGAAGCCGGGGGCGCTGCCGGCCGGAGAGCTGACGGACCTGCCCTTCCTCCGGGGCCTGCTCGCCCGGGCCGAGGCCGTCTGGCAGGCCAGGGCCCGCACCGCCCTGCGCGAGGGCCCGTCCGGCGACCCGGTCGGCCGCTGGAACGTCACCTCGTCCGCCGCACTGGAGATGGTCTCGGCCCACGCTTGTCTGCAGGCAGCGGACGCCTTCGCCGCGGCGGCCGACCGGGCGGCGGACCCGAGGGCGGCCACGCTGCTGCGCTCCCTGTGCCGTCTGTTCCTGCTCCGACGGCTCCGCGAGCACACCGGCGACCTGCTCGTCGAAGGCCATCTCACACCGGACCAGGTCCGCGCGCTGCCGAAGACCCTGGACGCGACCGTCGCCGGCCTCGCGCCGCACATGATGCCCCTGGTGGACGCGTTCGACCTCCCAGCGGAACTGCTGTCCGCGATCCCGATCGCGAGCGGAGGAACGATCGTACGCACCCTGCCGGACCACGACCCGTCCCCGCACTGACATCGCCGGGACGCCCCAGCGCCCGCGTCCGATACCGTGCTCACAGCAGCCAGTCGTCGGTGTTCAGCCCGCCCACCACGAAGCGGCCGTATGCGGCGCCGAACGCCGCCGCCTCGGTCCGGTTGCGTTCACGGACCTTGTTCCCGTCCGCCGTCAGCGGCCGGTCCACTCCCACGAACACGCTGTACAGAGGGGTCGGCTGGGCTCCGCGCGCCAGCTTGGCCTGGAAGGTGCCGAGACCGAGGTGGATCGCCCGGACGTTCCGGCCGGCTCCCGACTCGATGGGGTGGTAGAAGATCAGGTTGAAATAGTCGGCCACGTTGGGCACCGAGTAGTCGAAACCGGCCACGCGCGCGTACAGGGTGTCGCCGTGCCGGTACCGCAGCGCGAAACCGACGGGGCGTCCGGCGTCCTCGGCCAGCAGCAGCGTGCTGCGGTCACCGAGGTAACGGCCCTGACGGTCGTACACTTCGGCCGCTCGCTCCTCGCTGAACGGGTGTCCGTGCTTGCGCATCAGCGCGCTGTTGAGCGGGGCGATCTCCTTGACGACCTCGGGCAGCGAGACATCCCGGATGGTCCGGCCGCTGCGTGCGAAGTCCCTTCTCTCACGCCGGGCCCGCGCCCGCCGGCCGGCGGGCAGCCAGGCCAGGTAGTCGTCCAGGCTCTGCCACAAGCCAATGGGCACGACGGTCTCCACGTCGTGGTAGAGCAGCACCGCTCCGTCATCGGCGTGGGCCTCCGCGACCTCCAGCGCCTCGTCCCGGGGCAGGTAGTAGTACCCGAGCACGCTCGCTTCGGCCGCCCGGGCGAAGTCGAGGGTCCGCGCGGTGAGCGCGTGCACCGCCGCCGAGCGTTCCTGCGCTGTCACGCCGTCCCGGCCCGGCAGTTGACCACGGAACTCCGACCAGCCCGCGCCCAGCACCAGGGGCCGGGACGCCAGATGGGCGAGGCGCTCCTCGCTGATCAGACCGGCGAGCAGATCGGCGGGGGTGTACAGCAGATGCGGCGGACGCGCGAACGCGTACGCCTCGGCCCCGGCGACCGGCGCTCCCTGCTCGTCACGCACCAGCAGATATCGGGCCGCGGCCGAGTCCGGCAGTTCCTCCGCGCGTACGCCGGCGAAGCCGCTGCTGGAGTAGATCGTCCCGCCGATCGTCAGATCGTCCCATTCCGCCGCCGGCAAGTGGTCGACGGTGTCGTACGAGGAGACGTGCACGGGGGACTCCAGAAAGGGTGACCGGACGGAGGACGAAACTGCGTCGGGGTTCATTTCAGCAGAGCCCGGACATCGCCGTCCCGCAGGTGCAGGAGCAGGACATGGCTACCCCTGAGGCGCTCGAACAGCCCCTGGTCGGCAAGCCGTTGGGATGCGCGAACCTGCACGGCGTGTCAGAGGATGGACCGGGGACCGATGACGGACCACAGCGTTTCCCTGACTCCACCCCAGAGTTCCTCCCCACCGACCTCGCAGTTGGACGCGGCGGGGACCGGCGTGGTGTTCGACGCGCTGGAGACCCTGCGAGCGCAGGGCGTCACCGTCGTTCTGTGCGAGCACCGGATGAAACGGCTCGCCCGGTACGCGGACCGCATCCTGGTCCGGAACGAGGGACGGATCGCTGCCGACGGGCCACCGGCTGACGTTCTCGCCGACCCCCGACTGGCGGACTGGGGCGTGGCCCCACTGCGCTGCACGACGGCCGCACGCCGCGCCGCCGAGCGCGGCCTGTGGGACGCGGACCGCCCGCTGCCCGTGACCCTCGAGTCGGCCACGGAAGGGTTCGCCGCCTCGCTGAAGAACGCAAGAACAGCCGGAGGCGTGTGACGGTGCTGCGCATCGACTCCCTGGTCCATCGCTACCCGAACGGAACAACCGCCCTCGCGAGCGTCTCGCTGACCGTTCGGGCCGGCGAACGGGGGGCGGTCGTGGGTCCCAACGGGGCGGGCAAGAGCACACCGGCCCGGCACCTGATCGGCATCGCCCGCCCCACATCAGGGCGGGTCGAGGTGGACGGCCGCGATGCCGCCGGGCTCGGGATCGTCGAGTTGGCCCGCAGCGTGGGGTTCGTGTTCCAGAACCCGGACGATCAACTGCACCTCGCCACCGTGGCCAAGGAAGTCGGCTTCGACCCCCGCAACCTCGGTTTCTCCGCGGACCGCCGGGCCGCCCTCACGGAGTGGGCACTACGTCACCGGCCTGCCCCCCAGTACGGCTCCGAAGCCTGGCAACGCGTCTGCTTCCGACCCCGCAACAGCATCGAGGACATCAACGGCTACGCAAAGGACACCCTCCGCGAGCACCTCGAGAACCCGGCACCCGCCGCATCGGCGGAACCCGCCGATCATGAACCGAGCCAAGACATCAGCCTCACCCCACCAACCTCACCCCGATCCGCTACCCTGTCAGGGACCGCCACCTCGGTGACGGTCCCCACCCTTGCCACAACGGGGGCGAATAGTCACTCAGAGTATTCAGCCACGTTTTACGCAAGACCCCGCCTTCGTAGCTCAGGGGATAGAGCACCGCTCTCCTAAAGCGGGTGTCGCAGGTTCGAATCCTGCCGGGGGCACCAGCGCAAAGGCCCCGGACCGATCATGGTCCGGGGCCTTTGGCATCCAGTTCACGACGTGCGTGTACACATCCATGGTGATGCTGATCTGACTGTGCCCAAGGATCTCCATCACGACGCGGGGCGCGACTCCGGCCGCCGTGAGGAGCGTGGCCGTGCCATGCCGGGCATCGTGCAGCCGGATCACGTGGAGGCTGGCGGACTGGGCGGTGTCCGCCATGTCGGCTAGGGCCGCGTCGGGGACGCTGGGGCGGGCCGGGGAAGAGGGTGCGATGAGCGGCGATACGGGAGCTGCCGGGTGAGCGACGAAGCGGCTGCGGGTGCCGCCTTGACTTCACCCCCGAGGCCAGTCCGAAACGCTTTCGCCCTCACTGTGACCGGCGAGAGCGTCGTCGCAGGCCTTTGAGGGTTGTCGTCGCCAAAGCCCTGGTGGATTGTCAGACAGATGTAGATTGCAGCGTTTCGAAACGTTTTGTGTTCTCCTGTCAGGTTCCATTACCTGCGCGGCGGCGGTGTTTCTGTGTCGTCGCTCTATCGCCCCCGGGCCGTTTTCTGACGTAGCGGGGCATTGCTTCAGGAGAGGATCGGCGTGTTGTGACCAATGACGTTCACAGATCTCAAAGTTGGGGCGAGCGAGGCCCCTGGCGTGTAACTGGTCCTCGGGCGGCGCAAGTGTCGGCTTCAGCGGCATCGTCGGCCGGGCCCGGGCGGGGTTGGTGGCGTGTGGGCGTCACCGCAGCGGTGTGTGCCGTGCTCACCGGTGCGGGGGTGCCGGCGGCCGTCGCCGACTCTCCGACGGCAGGTCATCGCAGCGGCCCTCGGGCAGCTGCGCCAGTCAGTCAGACGTTCACTTTCACCGGCGCTCCGCAGACCCTGACGGTTCCTGCGGGGGTGGTCGTGGCGATCACCGCGGACGGGGCCGGCGGTGCCGACAACACCGGCACCCCCTGTTCCGTCACGGGGACGGGCGGGACGGGGGCGCAGGTGGTGACCACCCTCCCGCTGACCGGCTCCCCCACAACGTTCACCATCAACGTCGGCGGAACCGGTGGCAAAGGCTGCAACGGAACCGCGTCGGGGGGTGCCGGCGGGTTCAACGGCGGTGCCCCAGGCGGGGGCATCACAGCCACTGGCTTTCCGGCCGCAGGTCCGGGTGGGGGCGGCGCCTCCAGCGTCAGCACGGGTGGCTCCTTGCTGGTGGTCGCCGGGGGCGGCGGCGCCTCCGGCGGCACCGGACAGAGTTCTACGGGAGGGAACGGGGGCAACGGGACCAACGGCACGACGGCGGATGCCACCGCCGGTACCGGGGGAAGTGCCACCGGCCCTGGGGCTGCGCCGGGACAGGGTGGGGGCGGTGGCAGCACCAGCACCAACACCGGAGGTGCCAGCGGCCCCGCCGGCTCCGCCCCGCCTTGTAGCGTCACGAACGGTGGGCCGGGAAGCGGGTTCTTGGGTGCCGCGGTCGGTACCGGCGGCACCGGCGGCAGCATCGACGGTGGCTGCGCCGCCACCCGTGCCGGGGCCGGTGGGGGCGGTGGAGGCGGGTACTTCGCCGGCGGGGGCGGCGGCGCCGGCCCCGTCAACGGCCTAGGCACCTCGGCGGGTGGCGGCGGGGGCGGCGGGGGCAGCAGCTTCGCCACCCCGACGGGCACCGGCACAAGCTACGCGCTGTCCACGACCGGGACGGCAAACAACAACGGCCAGGTGACCATCTCCTACGGTCCCAGTCTGACCATCGGCAAGAGTCACAGCGGCAGCTTCGTGCGGGGGCAGTCCGGTTCCTACACCATCACGGTCGGCAACAACGGGACCGACCCGACCGATGGCACCACCGTCACCGTGACCGACACTCTCCCGGCTGGGCTTACCGCGACGTCGTTGGGCGGTATCGGATGGACGTGCACGCTGGCCACGCTGACCTGTACCCGCAGTGACGTCCTCGCGTCCGGTGGCAGCTATCCGGCGCTCACCCTCACGGTCAACGTCGCCTGTACGGCCTCCGGTCAGGTCACCAACACCGCCTCGGCCACTGGCGGCGGGGACACCAACACTCACACCGCGACCGATCCCACAACCATCACCGGCGCCTGCCCGCCCACGCTGACCATCGGCAAGAGCCACAGTGGCAGTTTCGTGCGGGGACAGTCAGGCTCCTACACGTTCACGGTCGGAAACGACGGGACCGGCGCGACCGATGGCACCACCGTCACCGTGACGGACACTCTCCCGGCTGGGCTTACCGCGACGTCGTTGGGCGGTATCGGGTGGACGTGCACGCTGGCCACGCTGACCTGTACCCGCAGTGACGTCCTCGCGTCCGGTGGCAGCTATCCGGCGCTCACCCTCACGGTCAACGTCGCCTGTACGGCCTCCGGTCAGGTCACCAACACCGCCTCGGCCACTGGCGGCGGGGACACCAACACTCACACCGCGACCGATCCCACAACCATCACCGGCGCCTGCCCGCCCACGCTGACGATCAGCAACACCCACAGCGGCTCCTTCGGGCAGGGCAAGAGGGGCACCTACAGCATCACGGTCACCAACAGTGGCACCGGCCCGACCGATGGCACCACCGTCACCGTGACCGAAACCTTGCCCAAGGGACTCACCCCCATCTCGCTCAGCGGCACTGGATGGGCCTGCACCCGATCCACCCTCACCTGCACCCGCAGTGACGTCCTCCCCTCAGGGAGCAGCTACCCACCCATCGCCCTCAAGGTGGACGTCTCCTGCAGGGCCCGCGGCACCGTCACCAACACCGCCTCCGTCACCGGAGGCGGAGACACCACTACGCACACCGCCACCGACCCCACCGAGATCAAGCGTCACCAGCACGACAAGCACTGCGATCGCCACGACCACTGGTAGGGCGACTCCCCTTGCTGAGATCCGGCTAGAGCTACGGATCAGAAGGTCTCTGACATCCGCGACTGACATCAACAACGCCGGACGGGGACATACACCAGCGTCCCTGTCCGGCCGTCGTATCAAGCGACGGCCACGGCCGGAGCAGGCTTGGATCGAACTCCTAAAGCGGGTGTCGCAGGTTCGAATCCTGCCGGGGGCACAGAGAAACACCTGCTCAGAGGCCCTTCCGTCCGTCGGACGGGAGGGCCTTCGCACTCGCAGCACACATGCAGCTGCGGGCAAAGGTGGGGAGCTGTGCGATGCCCGCGAAGGACGAGCTGGCCCGTCGACGGTACGAGAAGCTGGTCGACCGCCTGGAGGGCCTGATGTGGGCTTCCCTGAAGCCTCGCTACCGGGGCTACCACGGGCAGCTGATCCTGAGCAGTGGCGATCTTGAGGAGATGGGCGAACTGAAGGACGTCCGTCGTGCTGCACGCGAGGCGGGCCGTCGTCTCGGCTGGCACCCGAAGACCCGCGTCGTCGACGCAAGACTCTTCGTGTATGACGACCGCGAGGTCCCCAGGGAGATCAGCGAGCCGGCCACGGGGGATGCTGCTGACGCCATCGATGCAGAACTCCGAGGCGGCGCGTAGAAGCAAGTACGGTCGGCCGTCGCCGCCCCACCTTTGCTGAAGAGCCTGTGCAGCATGCCGGAAATCTGTCGAGCCCGACCCTGTGGTGGCTCTACCCTTCCCGCATGGCCCATGGAAAGACCTCGTACGTTTGCCTGCCCTGCCGGGCCTCGTACAAGCAGCCCTACCCCGGCTACCACGACCACGACCGGGTCTGTCCACGCTGCGCCGAACCACTGATCCACGTCGGCTCCGCCTTCGCGGCGCCCAAGAGGCGGGACACCGCCGCCTGGCGCACCCTCTCCGTGCTGCTGCACGCCGGTGTGCGCTTCCACAAGAGCTGTTGCGGCGGCCCCGGCTACCGCCCACGCACCCTCAGCGAGGTGCGTGAGCGGATGGCCTACGCCCGGGCCACCGGAGAACCGTTCGCTCAGGCGCTGGTCCGCCCCAACCTGCCCTAGCAGCCCGGAAGCAGGGGTCGCCGCTCTGCCGCGCCGCCGAAACGATCCCTGCTGTCATACACAGCACGCGTAAGGCATACATCACGCTGGGTCATGTCCCCTCTCGTGGTATAGCCGATCAATCAGTGGTTGCGTTGGTGTGCCTCAGCTTCCCAAGCTGAGGGAGCGGTAGAGGTTCCGCGGCTCGACCGGGCGGCCGGTGCGGGTGGTGAAGACGTAAAAGGCCGGCGGGGCCGAGGGCGGTATCATCTTCGCCCCCCAAGAAGGCGACGCCCGCCGACAACGCTCCCGCACGCTCACAGGCACAGCAGTAGCCGGAAGGTTCTCCATGATGAACGCCTTCGATGAGTACCTCATGGACTGGGAGTTCGGCGAAGAGTGGCGCCCCGTCGTTGAGCGGCTTGCAGAGCGCCGCACGACCTGGCCGAGGGCGGCGCCGGAGCCGGACGACTTCTGCGTCGACTTCCCCGTCGACGTGCTTTGGCGCGACGGCCTGCTCGTTCGGGTTGATCTCGCCGACCCGGTACGCAACATCGTCGACTGCTGCCTGGGCGGCCAGTTCGACCGGACGGGCCTCCGGTGCGGGACCCTGAACCCGCACAACCCGGGGGATCATCTGGACTGCCACTTCATGCGCCCTGGCGACATGGGTTCACTCAAGGCCCTTGCCGACGAGTTCGTCGACTGGATCACCCGTGAGACCGAGCTCTGGCAGAGGAATCATCCAGTGCTCCCAGAGTCGGCCTGATCGCCCCCGTCATTCGTTGTCGCTTTCGCCGAGGTCGCGGAGGATGTCGACGAAGGCCAGGACGGTCGGCGTCTGCCCGGCCGTGCGCCACAAGACCCCGTAGTCCAGCGTAGGCGCGTCGCGGAAGGGGACGAAGGCGACGCCGGGACGATCGTGGTAGCGCGCTGCGCGGACAGCCACGACTGAGACGCCGAAGCCGGCGGCGACCAGCGGGGGTACCTCGGGCCAGAAAATGTAGGACGGTCCACGCGGGATAAGGCGGCCCAGAGGAGTGTGGGTTGGCAAATGCAGGTCCAGCAGGGCTTTGGAGATGTCCCCGCCCGGCATGATCAGTGGTACGTCCGCCAGGTCCTCCAGCGACACGCTGTTGCGGCGTGCGAGCGGATGGTCGGCCGGGACCATCAACGCCCGGGGCTCGCGGAACAGGACGGGTCCAGCGGCGATGCCAAGCTCGACGGCGGGCAGTTCGCTCACCTGCAGGTCCAGCTCGCCACGACGCAGCAGGCCGTGCGGATCGTTGAACTGGATCTCCTGGATCTGCACGGTGGCGTCGGGGTGCCGGTCCCGGAAGACCTCGGCGGACTTGAAGACCAGATCGGCACACCAGGGCGTGGAGTAGCCGACGTGCAGAGAACCGGTGATGCCACGCGTCTTGGCGACGGCCCGGTCGACGGCCTGCTGGATCTGGATGTACGCGGGCAGCAGGTCGTCGCGGAACTGCTTGCCGAGCGGGGTGAGCCGGACCGTGCGGGAGGTGCGTTCGAACAGCGGCGCGCCGACGCGCCTTTCCTGCTTTTTGATGGCATGGCTGACTCGGGACGGGGTTATATGCAGCCGCTCTCCGGTGCGTCCGAAATGCAGTTCCTCCGCCAACGTCAGGAAGATCTCGATCTCACGCAGCTCCATGCCCCCTCCTGATCGTGAACCTAGCGGTCATCGCTGCGTTGACACAAGGCGCATCGGTGACCCGCCAGGCAACGCTGCCTTGCGAACTTCGCCGTTGTTCACAGGAGCCCTGCCCGGCCACGCTGATGCCACGCGCTCACGTAGGTGAGCTGGTGCGAGGGCGGAACTCGGCGCCGCAGAAGGAGTCCATAACCGAGCTTCAGCTTGCCGAGGCCATGTGTGCCATGCCGGGGCGGGGCGCGCAGATCGAGCACTGTACGCAAGGAGATTCTTGATGGGACACAACAACAGCGGCTTCTCCGAAGCAGGTTTGCGCAGAATGCACGGCGTGCTGGCGCGGCATGTCGAGTCCGGGAAGATTCCCGGGCTCGTCGCGCTGGTCAGCCGGGGCGGTGAGACGCACGTCGAGACGCTCGGGACGATGCGTCATGACGGTGGCGCGCCGATGCGCCGGGACACGATCTTCCGGATGGCGTCGACGTCCAAGCCGGTCACGATGGCGGCGGCGATGGTCCTGCTCGACGAGTGCAGGCTACGGCTGGACGACCTGGTGGAGCCGTGGCTGCCCGAACTGGCCGAGCGGCGGGTGCTGAAGCGGATCGACGGCCCGCTGGACGACACCGTTCCCGCGCGGCGGCCGATCACCGTACGGGACGTGCTGACCTCCACGTTCGGGCTCGGCATGGATATGACGTCTCTGGGCACCCCGATCATGGACGCGGTCTTCGAGCAGGGACTCACGCCCAATCTGCCGGAGCCGATGCCCGAGCCGGACGAGTGGATGCGCCGCCTGGGCGCGCTCCCGCTGATGCACCAGCCCGGAGAGCGCTGGCAGTACCAGATCAGCAGCGATCTGCTCGGCGTGCTCGTCGCCAGGGTCACGGGCCAGTCCTTCGCAACGTTCCTGCGCGAACGCGTCTTCGACCCGCTGGGCATGAAGGACACCGGTTTCCACGTGTCCGACGACAAGATCGACCGGCTGCCTCCGCTCTACGCCCCCGACCCGCGGACCGGAGAGTTCCACGTCTGGGACGAGGCCAAGGGGGGACGCCACAGCCGGCCCCCGGCCTTCCAGGACGGCGGCGGCGGGCTGGTCTCCACCGTCGACGACTACCACGCTTACTTCCAGATGCTGCTGAACCACGGGCTGCACGGGAGCGAACGGATCCTGTCCCGGCCCGCCGTCCAGCTCATGACCACCAACCACCTCACACCCGAGCAGAACACCGCCCGCACCGCGATGGCCCGCGACAACGTCCATGTGTCATTCGGCCAAGGACAGCACGGCGGCTGGGGCATGGGCATGGCAGTGCGCACCTACCGCAGCGACTACGCGCCCATCGGCCAGTTCGGTTGGGACGGCGGCAGCGGCGTCTCGACCTACGCCGACCCGGACAACCAGCTCACCGGAATCATGCTCACCCAGGTCGGGATGTCCGTCCCGGATTCGGCGCGGGTCATCCACGATTTCTGGACCACGGTCTACCAGGCAATCGACGACTGACACCGACCCCGCTTGGACAGGTCCAGGGCGCGTTGTCAGAGGTCGATGAGACCGTGCGCCCGTGGACAAGAGCGCCATGCGAAGCGACGCTGACACCCACGTCTGGCATCAACGGATGTGGGTGCCACCGTACGAGGTTGGCCAACAGGGACCCTGGCTCCCCGGTAGGAACCCGATTCGCGCCTGACGGTAAGGCGGTTGCGTCGCCCTGGCCGACCCATCGAGGTGGAGCCGCGGGGTGGACGCCGGGCTTCTGGGCCACCCTGCGGATGACCGCGGGGCAACTGCCGGCGGGGCTCCTCTCGTGAGACCCGCCTTGTCCGTCGCCATACCCTGAGCTTGACAGCGGTCATATCGCTTATCGATAATATCGATAAGCGATATGCGCGCTGCGAAACGACAGGGGGAGCCATGGGTACGAAGTCCTGGTGGAGCCGGACCGACAATCGACTGCTGGAGGCGGCTCTGGGTCTGGCCTCTCTGCTTGTCGGCGTCTTCGGGGTACTGATCCCGGCCCTCGGGGTGGTCGGCCTCATCGACCCGGTGGACACCCGCGAGGTCAAGACGGAGACCACGAGCCGGGTGCCGGGCACCGTGACCGACGCGGTGGCGGGCCACGGCATGAGCCTCACCGGCACCCATCAGGCCGACCTCACCTTCGCCCACCCCGACCTGAGCCAGCGCCTGTTGCTCGCGCTGCCGGAAGCCATCGGTAGCCTGCTCCTGCTCTTCGTCCTGGCCCTCCTCCTTCAGATGGCCAGGACTCTGCGAGACGGTGACGTCTTCGTGCCGGAGAACGCCCGCCGCCTGCGCGCCATAGGGCTCACGGTGCTAGTACAGGCCGTCCTCTCCCCAGTGCTGCCGGCGCTCACCACATGGGCACTGGTGACCGGCACTCCCATGGCCGATCAGATCCCCTCCTCGATCACCTTCACCGGCGATTACGTCCTGCTCGCCTTCCTCATCCTGGCCCTGGGTGAGGTCTTCCGACGCGGTACGAAGCTCCGCGCCGACACAGAAGGGCTGGTCTGATGCCACCAGAGGAGGAACACCGGGTCAAGGTTCACCTGGACCGACTACTGGCCGAGCGCGGCATGACCCTGTCCCAACTGGCGGCCAAGGTCGGGGTGACGGTGGTCAACCTCTCCGTCCTGAAGAACGACCGGGCGAAGGCGATCCGCTTCTCCACCCTCACCGCGATCTGCCGCGAACTGAACTGCCAACCCGGCGACCTGCTCAGCATCCGCGAGGACTGACCCCGGTCACCGGCATGGCCGGCGTTCCGTACGAGAGCGCCGCGCACCGCCTCCTACCGTGTGGCTTTCGCCGGAGAAAGCCCATAACTGCGTTTCGTAGAGAAGGGATTACTCATGGAGAGGGCCTCTGGCCGACGTCTGGCACAGGTTGGTGTGATCGCTGTGTGTGCTGCCGCTCTTGCGGCGTGCGGAACTTCCACGCGTTCCTACAACGTGTCGGGGGCTCCGGGGGGCGCCAGTGCCGCGTGCTCCAGTTTGGTGAGCAAGGCTCCGCAGAAGCTGGGGGGCCATGAGCGCAACGATTCCGACCAGAAGGGGACTGCCGTATGGGGAGATGGTGATGTCGTTCTCCGGTGCGGGAACATTTCGGATGTTCCGGAGTCAGCTCCGTGCACGTCGGTGAAGGGGGTCGACTGGGTCGTGAACGAGAAGAAGACCCACAACGGGGCGAAGACGGTTCTGTTGTACGGGCGTAGCCCAGCGGCCGAGGTTACGGTGTCGGAGCGGATCAAGGACAAGGACGCCGTAATCGGTGAAGTGTCCGGGATCGCGTCGGGGCTGGCGAAGCAGAAGGCGTGCGCGAAGCGGGGCTGAGCTTCTGCGGTCCGTGCTCCCCCCTTCCGCGCGTGCGGGAAGGGTGCGTGTTACCTGTGATGGCCCTGAAGGGCAGGGTGCCCGAAGGTGCGATGGCGGCTGGTGTGGCGGGGGCAAACAGGTGTACAAGGGCACGGCCCACGACAGTGCCCAGCGGGTGCAGAACCGGGCCATCTTGACCGCTCACGGCATCAGCGTCTCCATCAAGATTTCGAAGAACCCTGAGGCGACGCTGAAGATGATCAGCTACTCGCAGGGCGAGGCCCGCTGGAAGAACTACGGCGGGCACAAGTGGATCGCAGACACGTACGGGCAGATGAAGCCCAGCTCGCTGACCGTGTACGTGTCGACGAAGTCCTGCGGCTCGGCCCAGATCACCAGCAGCATCAAGTTCACGGAGAAGTGCGTCACTGTCGGCGCGGCCTGATCCGCGCTTGACACTGCGCACCACTTGAACGTCTCTGCCCCCACCCCTTGGCTGGGGCAGAGTTCTCTTTTTCATGTGCATGTACTGTCGTCGAGTTACGGGGCGGCGCAGACAATGTCCCCTGCCTTGCCGGCCAGTCTGGAATGCGCGCTTTCGGGGTGCTCTCGCGCGAACCGACAGCCGGTCCGGTGGGTCATCAGTCATGTCGACGAACCGCTGACTTCAGTTCGCACCGCTACCCCGAGGGCCTGACCACCTTCATGACTCCTCACATAACCGCCGGCCGCCGCCCCCTGCCCATCTGGCTGATTCCCCTGCTGTGGACCCTGGCCCTAGGTGTGTGGGGACTGTCCCGGCACCACAGCCTGTGGCGGGACGAGGCGGCGACCTGGCAGGTGGCCCAGCGGCCCACCCCCGAGATCTGGCACATGCTGGGGCAGGTCGACGCCGTACACGGGCTCTACTACCTGCTGATGCACGGACTCTTCGAATGCTTCGGGCCGGGCACGACGACGCTGCGGCTGCCTTCCGTGCTGGCCATGGCGGTGGCGGCGGCCTGCGTGACAGTCATCGGCCGGCGACTGGCCGGGACCTGGGCGGGTCTGGGGGCGGGGCTGTCACTCGGCCTGCTTCCGGCGGTGCAGTTCTATCTCCAGGAGGGGCGCCCGTACGCACTGGTCACGGCCGGAGCCGCGATCTCGACGCTGCTGCTGGTGACCGTACTCAACGGTGGTGACAGAACAGCGCAGTGGGCGGCCTACGCCGGCGCGGTCCTGCTGTGCGGGTTGCTGAACTGGCTGGCGCTGATGATTCTGCCCGCGCACGCGGCGACCCTGATCTGGACGCGGGCCCGGCGCAAGGTGTGGACCCGATGGACGGCGGCCTCGGCGGCAGCCGTGGCGGGCGCGCTGCCCCTGATCCTGTTCACCCGGAGCCAGTCCGAACAGATCTCCTGGATACCGCCGCTGACCTGGCACATGATGATCGGCCCGGCGGTCCTACTGGCGATCGGCGGCCTCGGAGCACTGCTGGACCGGCCGCGGGCGGGCCGACTGTCGTCGGCAGCCGTGGGGCTGCCGCTGCTTGCGGTGCCGCAACTCATCCTGATCGGCCTTTCCCTGGTCCAGCCGCTGTTCCTGGACCGGTACGTCCTGTTCAGCCTGCTGGGTCTGGCGCTGCTGATCGGAACAGCGCTGGGCACGGCGGTACGGGCAGCCACGCCGCGCTTCCCGAAGGCATCGCCATGGATCCTCCCCATGGTGTTCGCCCTGGCGATGACGGCGCTGCTCCCTCACGCACTGGCCAAGCGCTCCCCGGCCAGCCGGGTGGACGACGTCTTCGCCGTGGCGACGGACGTACGGCGGCTCAAGGAACCCGGAGACGCGGTGCTCTTCGTGCCGGCGGCACGACGCGACACCAAGCTGGTCTCCCCCCGCGCCTTCAGCGGTCTGCGGGACATAGCCCTGATCGAGAGTCCGGAGAAGTCCGGGACGCTGAAGGGCGTAGAGGCCGGCCCGGCCCGGATCCGGACCGCGATGCTGGCCCAGCGACGAATCCTGCTGGTGACGGACGCGGCGAAGGTCGCGAGGCCGGTGTCGGCGCAGCGGGACCAAACGAAGATCTCAGTGCTGAAGAAGTACTTCACGCTGGTGGCGGACGAGCAGGTCCGCGGTCGCAGGGTGACGGTGTACCTGCGCATCGAGATCCCGTGACCGGGAGCAGAGCGGCCCCGGGCCGATCACGGTCCGGGGCCTTTGACAGCGTGGCAAGCAGACGGCTGATCCATGAAGCCGGCGGCGCAGATCACCGCTGACCAGCCTTGGAGCAGTGCATGTCCTCGTTGGGGCCGCCGAGGATTGAGGTCGACGCCCCCGCGTGTCGTCCTGCCGTCACGACGCCTTGCGTTGACGTCTGATGGGCTCGCCCACTCGGTGCAGGTGGGTGAGTGCCTCGCGGTAGGACTGGATCAGCGTGGTTTCGTGGTACGGCACGCCGATTTCCGCGCAGTACGCGCGTACGACGACCTGGGCCCGCCGTAGATGAGGAGTGGGCATGCTCGGGAACAGGTGGTGCTCGATCTGGTAGTTGAGCCCGCCGAGCATCACGTCGGTGAGCCGGTCGCCCCGCACGTTGCGGGAGGTGAGGACCTGGCGGCGCAGGAAGTCGGGGCGGTCGTCGCCGGTGAAGGTGGGCATGCCCTTGTGGTTCGGGGCGAACGTGCAGCCGAGATACACACCGAACAGGCACTGGTGCACGGCGAGGAACGCCACGGCCTTGCCGGGGGAGAGCACCAGGAACAGGGCGGACACGTAGGCCGCCATGTGCAGGAAAAGCAGTATGCCCTCCAGCAGGCGGTTCTTCATCGACGGCGAGCGCAGCGCCCGCACGCTCGCCACGTGCAGGTTGAAGCCCTCCAGCGTCAGCAGAGGGAAGAACAAGAACGCCTGGCGGCCTCCGATGAACCGGGCCAGCCCCTTGCTGTTGCGGGCCTGCTCGGTGGACCACACCAGGATGTCCGGGGCGACATCGGGGTCGAGTTCCTCGTGGTTGGGGTTGGCGTGGTGGCGGGTGTGCTTGTTCATCCACCAGCCGTAACTCATGCCGATGCCGAGGTTGCCGAAGAGCCGGCCCCAGATCGCGCTCGCGCGGGGCTTCCGGAACACCTGTCGGTGCGCCAGGTCATGAGCTACCAAAGCGACCTGACCGGACATCAGGGCCATGAAGGCGGCGACCGCCAGCTGCCACCACGTGTCGCCCAGCGCGACGAAGGCCGCCCAGCCCGCCGCCAGCAGCCCGATCACCAGACCGAGCCGCACCGTGTAGTAACCGGGGCGCCGCCGCAGTAGACCCGCCTCGGTGATGCGCTGCGACAGCCGGGCGAAGTCGCTGCCGGCGTCGGGGCGGGGTCTGCGGGGCCGCACGGCGGCCGGGGCGGTCGTGGCCGTGGCGTCCGAGGAAATCGTCATGCAGGCGAGTCTGGCTACGGCCGTCCCACTGCCACCAGCCTGTCAGCCGTAGGCCTCGTGGGGGACCGAGCCCCCTCCATCTACGGGGGTTGTCCCCACCCCTTTGCCCCCTGAGCTGGGCATTCGCCGGTTCGTCCGGCGCCGCGTGCCGGACCGAGTCGCCTCCGCCACGGGCGGAGAGCAGGCCGCCCGCGTGCAGTTGTGCGTGCCAGCCCTGATGGACGCCGTACACCGTCATGGCACCGGAAATGAGCGAGAACAGCGCGGGTAGGCACAGCCCGTCGCCGACCAGGCCAACTCGCACGAACCTTGCCAGGCGTACGGGCAGCGTCTGCGCGAAAGCACGTAGGACTGCTGCGCGTTCCTCGGGTGGCGTGCCGCGAATGGCTATGGCGAAGGCGGCCAGGAATCGAGTTGGGATGTCCGGCCATCGACCCGGAAGACTGCGGCACCGGGGCCTCCTGTCGCTCTATGGGTTCGGCATCCACGAGTTGTTCAGGAGGCCCCGTCCTCATGCTCTGGCCACGGCAGGATCACCCAAACCAGGAACCCGCGTTCGACCGCCGCCGCTCAAGATCGGAAAGACAACAGCTTCCTACTTGACCTGGACCGTCGATCCGGCCATCTACCGCGTGCCCGGCACCACCGATGGACACATGGAAGGGGTGCCCTTCCCCGACAGCGGAAGGGCACCCCAAGGACGGTCAGCGGTGATCGTAGCGGCCGTGGCCCCAGTGGCTGTGGCCCCAGCCGCGGTTACCCCAGCCGCGGTCACCCCAGCCGCGGTGGCCCCAGCGGTGGTCGCCCCAGCCGTGGTTACCCGAGCGGTGGTCGCCCCAGCGGCCGTCGCGGTCGCCGCGGCCGTCGCGGTCGCCGCGGCCGTCGCCGTAGTCACCATGGTCGTGGTCACGGTCGTGCGTGGCATGAGATGCCACCGGGGACGCATAGGGTGCGGCGCTGGCAACACCGGCGCCGCCCAGCAGAACGGCAGCCGCGACGCCCAGCGCAGCGGCAGAACGGGAAACCCGCATTCCGTGCTCCTTTCGCAGCAGGCGCCTGATGCGCCTGCCTGGTCAGACACGTCAATGTTTACAGCCGAAATGTTCGGTTGAATCAGAAATTCAGCCAAAGACACCTTTTTTGATGGTGTGTGGTGAGTCAGGAAACCGGCGCCAGGCGTGTCGGCGTCACGCGCGCGCACGCGAACCGGAGGCCCGCTCCTCGCGTCCACCAGGGAGAACTCGCACCACACGATCCTGCCGAAACCGGGCTGCCCACCCCACACTTGTCCGCGCCACCCGCCAGGCGCCGCACCGGACCCCGGCTGTGCGGCACCGACGTACGGCAACCGCGGCAACCGGTCCCGTCCTGCTGACCGGAGGCGGGCCGGGCTCTGTGTCACGGGCTCGTGACACTTCTCGTGACAGACGTGACATACCCGCGACGCGCCTGTGACAGCGATCTCCGAACTTCCCCGCAGAGGGCCCCGTCAAATGGGGTGTCCGACAGAGAGCCGGACAGAAGACCGGAACACAACCGCTGAGGACCCCATGTCGAACCGTCGCACGAACCTCCGCCTCCGTACGAGCGTCGTGGCCCTGACCAGCGCCGCCGCCCTGATGGCTCTGCTCACCGCCTGCAACGGCAACGACTCGCCGAAGGCCGTCTCCGGCAACGCCGCCCCCGCACCCGGCGACTCCGCCACCACCGGCGCCACCACGGGTAGCGGTGGCGGTAGCGATGCCGCGTCGACGACGGGCTCCACCGGTTCGACCGGTTCGACCGGTTCGACCGGTTCGACCGGTTCGACCGGTTCGACGGGGAGCAAGGGCGGGGCCACCGGCGCCAACGCGGCGGCCGGCGGCTCGGCACCCGCCTGCCAGGCCTCCCAGCTCGGCTACTCCTGGGCGGGCACCAGGACGGCTCCCTCCGGTGGCAGCGGCCAGATGCAGGCCATCGTGGCGCTCACCAACAAGAGCGGGCATGCCTGCTCCATGCACGGCTTCCCGGGCGTCGACCTGATCAACGGCGGCGCGCAGTGGTCACTGCAGCGTGACAACGTCACCCCGCAGACCGTCACGCTGACCAGCGGCGCATCGGCCCACTTCGCCATCACCTACCTGGTCTCGCAGAGCGGCGACTCCGCCGCGTTCAAGCCGACCACGACGGTCATCACCGCACCGAACCAGCGCAGCTCCTACGACCTGCCCTGGCGATTCGGCCCCATCCTGAAGCAGGACGGCGCGACCCACCCGGGGACGTTCATCGATCCGGTCGGCAAGTGACGGGCTCCCGTACACAGACCTGGGGAGGGGCCGGGGCGACCGGCCCTTTCCCACGCCCGGAACCGGATAAGGTCCGGCGCGGAGCTTGAGACGGGCATCTGCCGAGTACGGCAACACCCGGCAACCGGCGACGCACAGCACCTGTCCCCCTCGTCATGACCGTGGCCGACGCCCGCGGGACTCACCCGTGTGTGGATACGCGGCGCCGGATCGGCTGCGGCGCCGCGCCCGCGACGTCACCCTCAAGGACGGTGCCGATTTCGGTCGGGTGGTCGCCCGGTGACGGGCGTCATACGCGCGGATCGCCGGCCGGCACCCGCGGGGATCAGCGGGCGATCTGCGTGACCCGCCACAGGCGGCGCGGCAGTTCGCCCTCCTCGAAGGCGTGGAGGTCCACGGGTTCCCAGTCGGCGGCCAGCTCGTCGACAAGGCGGCGGGAGAAGAAGTGCACGGCGAAGCCTCCGTGCTCGTAGATGTCGTCGCCGTGCGCCGCACCGGTCCCGTAGTGGGCGTCGCCGGTGTGGCGCACGGTGTAGACGAACAGGCCGCCCGGGCGCAGGACGCGCCGGACCTCTCCCACCAATGCGTGGATCTCGGCGGTGGACAGGGCCATGCACAGCAGCATGTGTGCGAAGACCGCGTCCACCGAGGAATCGGGCAGCGGCAGCGGATCGCGGACATCGTGGACCGTGGTCGTCACCCGCTCGGCGAACCCCTCGGCGCGGGCCGCCTCGCCGAGCTGCGTCAGCCCGACCGCGCTGAAGTCGGTGGCGTGGACGGTGAAGCCCTCGCGGGCGAAGTACAGGGCGTCGCGGCCGTGCCCGGAACCCAGCTCCAGCACGGTCTCGGCGCCGGCCGCGCGGAAGAGTACGGCGGCGCTGACCGCGGGTTCGGAGGGCTGCTCGCCGTACATGCCCGGGTGCGTGGTGTAGGTGCGTTGCCAATGGCGCTGCTGGCCGGCGCCGAGGTCGCCGTGATGGTCCTGCATGGCACCTCCCACGTTCGTGCCGTTCCCGCTGGTGAACGGGCTCGCAGAACAATCCTCGCACCGTGCGGGAGCGGCCGGGTGCACGGGGTCGGTGCCCGGGCCTGGGGGCTGGGACCGGGCCTGGGGGCTGGGACCGGGGATGGGGGCTGGGACCGGGGATGGGGGCTGGGACCGGGGATGGGGGCTGGGGATCGGCCTGAGGCCGGTCTCAGGCGACCCCGAGGAAGCGCAGTACCGCGAGCACCCGGCGGTGGTCCGCGTCCGCCTTCGGCAGGTCGAGCTTGGTGAAGATGCTGTTGATGTGTTTGGCGACCGCGCTCTCGCTGACCACGAGCTGCTCGGCGATCCCGGCGTTGGACCGGCCGCCCGCCATCAACTCCAGGACCTCGCGTTCCCGCGGGGTGAGCCGGTCCAGCGGATCGCTGTGGCGGCGCACCAGCAACTGGGAGACCACCTGCGGGTCCAGTACGGTGCCGCCCGCGGCCACCCGTCGCACCGCGTCGGCGAACTCCTCGACGTCCGCGACCCGCTGCTTGAGCAGATACCCGAGCCCCGATGTGTGGGCGGACAGCAGATCGGCCGCGTACCGCTCCTCCACATACTGCGACAGCAGCAGCACCGCCGTGCTCGGCCACTGCCGCTTGATGACCAGCGAGGCCCGCACTCCTTCGTCCGTGAAACCGGGAGGCATACGGACGTCCACCACCGCGACGTCCGGCCGGTGCTCCTCCACCGCCGTCAACAGTGCCTCGCCGTCGCCCACTTCGGCGACCACCTCGAACCCCGCCATCTCCAGGACCTTGACCACGCCGATCCGAAGCAGGACGGAGTCCTCGGCGATCACAGCACGCACGGCAACTCCACGGTCATGACGGTCGGCCCCCCGACGGGGCTGTCGACCGACAGCGTGCCATCGACCGAGGCGACCCGCTTGGCCAGCCCCATCAGCCCCGTACCGCCGCCGAGTTCGGCGCCGCCCATCCCGTCGTCGCTGACGACGACCAGCAGGGTCTGCCCGAATCGCTCCACCGTGACCTCGGCGCTCGAGGCCTCCGCGTGCTTCACCACGTTCGTCAGTGCTTCGGAGACGACGAAGTAGGCGACGGCCTCGATCGTCGGCGACGGCCGTGACGGCAGGTTCGCCGTCACCCGTACCGGCATGGGCGCCCGGGCCGCGAGGCCGGAGAGCGCGGCGTCCAGGCCGCGGTCCTCCAGAACGGCCGGGTGCAGCCCGCGCACCAGACTGTTCAGCTCCTCTATCGCCTCCTTGGCCTCCCGGTGCGCCGCGTCGATCACCTGGAGGGCGTCCTCGGGGAGGTCACCGAGCGTGGCCTTGGCGACCCCGAGATTGACCGCCAGGGAGACCAGACGCTGCTGGGCGCCGTCGTGCAAGTCGCGTTCGATGCGGCGCCGTTCGGCGTCGGCGGCGTCCACCAGTCCCGCCCGGCTCTCGGTCAGGGCCTCGACCCGGCGCGCCAACTGCTCCTCACGGCTGGGCCCGAGCAGCACGGTCGCGGCCTGGGTGTCGAGCCGGGCCAGGGCGCCGGACAGCCACGCCGCCGCGTAGAGCAGGGCGATTCCGACCGCGGTGACGTATGCCGCCCACGTGGTGTACCCGGGGTGGTCGACGCGCCAGTCCAGCGGCACGAGCCAGAGCCACCCATAGACCGAGGCGGCCGTGCCGGCCGCGGCCCATATCAGGAGCACAAGGGCCCCGGCGAGGGCCAGGAGCGGGCCGGCCAGCAGGTGATACCTGAGCTGCCGCCCTCCCGCCGGGGACCGCAGCCACTCGGACAGCGGGGGCCGCCGCCCCTCGTACGGCGCGGGGATGCGCACCCCCAGCCGGGCGCGGAAGCGGCCGAGCTGCGCCCCGGTCAGCAGCGGCCCGGCGAGCACGACCGCGGCGAACGGGACGAGGACCGCGAGAAGGACGGCTCCCCCCGAGACCGGCACGAACAGGATCCACGGCAGGGCGATGACGAACAGGACGCCGAGCTGGATCAGGACACCCGTGGCAAGGAACGCGACCGGTCGTCCGGCTTCTCGGAACGGTCGCCGCATCACACGCCGCAGGCGGGTGGTTGGGGTCATGCGAAAACGGTAGGTGCCGCGGTCAGGGGCGGTCCATGGGGCAACGACCCGCTTCGGGGGTGTAGCTGGCACCACCCTCGAACGGATACCAGCGTTACTGACTGTGACCGCCGCACGGCGGAGGCTGGAGGTCGTGAAGGAGAGCCGGGAACACGAGGAGTCCGAACCGATGAGTGCGCTGAGTGTCTTTGCGGAGTCGGGTGAGGAGCACAGGTCGACCGGGCGGCGGGTGCGCCGCCGGTGTCGCTTGGAACACCTGCTGGTCGTCTGCGGACTGGCCCTGCTGCCCTGGCTGGTCGTGCTGGCCCACGGCCTGCCCGGCACCGCCACCGCCGCGAACTGGCGCACCGTCTGGATAGGCCTGGACAGCCTGGAGGCGCTGGGCCTGATCACCACAGGGCTGCTGGTCGTACGAGGCCACCACATACACGCCCTCACGGCCACGGCCACCGCGACACTGCTGGTGGTCGACGCCTGGTTCGACACGCTGACGGCGGCATCGGGCGGGGATCAGGTGTCGGCGGTGGTGACGGCGCTCGGCGCGGAGCTGCCGCTGGCGGTGGTGTGCGTCGCACTCGCGGTGAGGGGCCGCGCCCGCCCTACGGCCTGACCGCCGACCTCCGCTTCCCTTCCCCTACGGCCCGACGTTCTGGTGGGACTGGACAGGTGAGGTGTGTGTCTGTCCGGCGCCCTGTTCCTCGATGTCCTCCGCATGGCTCCGGCGCGGCTCGGCTCGGGCGTGTGGCGCGCTGGTTAGCTAAGATTTCCGGACAAAACGGTCTCTTCGGCGGAGCGAGGCGGACATGGGCGACGTGAATGAGGTCAACAAAAGAATCATCGGTCAGTTCCGGGCACAGGGCGGCGTCGTGGGGGGCCTCTTCGAGGGCAAGCATCTGTTGCTCCTGCACACGGTCGGCCGCCGTACCGGCCAGGCGCGGATCAATCCCCTGGTGTACGCGGCCGACGGGGACAATCTGCTGGTCTGCGGCTCCGCGCGGGGTGCGGAGAAGGATCCGGCGTGGGTGGGCAACGTCGCCGTCATGCCCGAGGTGACCATCGAGGTGGGCGAGCTGACGCTGACGGCGACGCCGACCGTCGTGCCGCACGGGTCGCCCGAGTGGGAGCGCCTCTACGGGATCTGGTCGGCGTACTGGCCCGACAGCACGGAGTACGAGACCAAGACGTCCCGCAGGTTCCCCATCGTGAAACTGGAGCCCGCGCCCTCCGCCCAAGGAGGCGCAGGCTGAGCGCCGCTCGGAGTGCCTGCCGTGTCCAGGCCGGTGAGGTGGGCTTGGGCGTAGGCGCGGAAGGCTGCACGACAGGGGATGCGCCGTGCGGAACATGCACGGGACCCGTAGCGCAGCGCGGTCACCGGGTGGGAGCAAAGGCCGACCGCCCGCCGTCGTCGGTGCAGCGCGCGGAGGGCCTGGCGTACGGGAGCGGCAGATGAACGTCCATCAGATCTGGATCCTCGGGGCCACCGGCCGGTCCGGTCGGGCGATCGCCGCGCGGCTGGCGGCCGACCGGGTGCCGCCGGTCCTGGTGGGGCGCGATCCCGGGCGTCTGCGCGAGCTGGCCGGGACGCTCGGCGGTGGAGCGCGGACCGTGGTGGCCGGGTCGGTCGACGCCGTCATGGCGCTGCTCGCCCGGCACGCACCGGCGGTCGTCGTCCATACGATCGGTCCGTTCACCGAGACGGCGGTACCGATCGCCCGCGCGTGCCCGCCCGGCACGCACTACGTCGATCTCGCGAACGAGCTGGCCGCCGTCACCGGGCTGCTGGGACTGAATGACGAGGCGGTCGCGGCCGGACGGTGTCTGGTGACCGGTGCCGGGTTCGGTGTGCTCGCCACCGAGAGCGTCGTACGGAAACTGTGTGCGGACCGGCCTGCGGCGACGCGTGTGAGGGTCGACGCGGTGCCGAGGGGCAGGGCCAGGGCGGAGCCGGTCGGCCCTGCCCTGGCGGCGAGCGTCGTCGACAGCCTCGCGCTCGGCGGACGCCGCTATGAGCGCGGCCGTCTCGTACGCGCCCGGCTCGGGGCCGACGCCGAGCGCGTCGCCCTGCCCGACGGGTCGACGGTGCGCACCGTCGGCGCTCCGAGCGGTGAGCTGGAGGCCGCCCGGCGGGCCAGCGGTGCTCCTTTCGTGGTCGCCGCGTCGAGCATGGTGCCGGCCGGGCGGGCGGTGCGGGCCGTCCTGCCGGTGGCGGCGGTGCTGCTGTCGCGTCCGGTGCTCGGCCGCGTGGCCAGGCGGCGGCTCGCCGGGGTCCGGGGCACGCCGGGTGAGCGGGGCGGGGAGTTCTCCTGGGCGCGGGCCCGGGTTCAGGGTGCCGACGGCGGCATTCGGGAGGGATGGCTGCGCACGGGGGAGGCCATGGAGTTCACCGCCGCGGTGGCGGCCGAGGTCGCGAGCCGTCTCGCTCGGGGCGAGGGCTGTCCGGGCGCCCACACGCCCGGCTCGCTCTTCGGCCCGGAGCTTGCCGTGACGGCGGGCGGGCGGTTCCTCCTCGACGGGGACGAAGGGACGGCGTGAGCACACGGCCCGCGCCCCCTCGTGACGGACTCGGCGCCCTGCGGCAGCCCATGGCTGCCTGCTGACGCGGGTCACCGGTCCGCCGGGGCGGACCCGCGCGGAGCGTGCGCCCAGGAACTAGTGCCGCGGCACTAGCGTGCGCCCGGGAAACGAAGCCGCGTCGCGTACGCCGAGGGGATGAACGTGCGCGGGAGGGGCGGAGTCGGGGCGGCTTCCCCGTGCTCCGTGGCGGACCGCGGCGGGCCCCCGGCGTCCTGGCCGCGGCGCTTGTTGCGGGGCGTGCGCTGGGGCCACCACAGGACGTAGGCGGCGGAGCCGACCGCGAACGCCAGCCGGATCAGCCCCCGGGCGGAGTCGGAGGGAACCAGCAGCGCGCTGCCGTACAGCGAGATCAACGCGATCCAGCTCACCCAGGGCACCAGCCGCCGCTGTCCGATCGAGTCCCAGATCAGCGTGCCGAGCAGGACCGAGGCGTTGTAGTACGTGTACACGCTCGGGTCCAGCACGATGCGCGCGTCGGCGGCGAGCAGGACCACGGCCGCCCAGCGGTGCCGGAGCACCGCCAGCGCGCCCAGACCGATGCCGAGCACCATCTGCGCGGGCCGGTCCCACCAGGGGGTGGCGGGGTCGTCCACGCCGAACCAGCGCAGCGCCGACGCCGACTGGTTGGGGATGGTGAAGCGGGCGGCGGCCAGGGTGTCCATATGGGTGAGGTAGAACGGCAGCCAGGCGGTGGCCACCAGCCCGACGAGCCAGGCGGCCGAGCGCAGCCGCGCGGGCCGGGGCAGGACGAGCAGCAGCGGCAGAAAGCCCACCGCCCACGGTTTGGAGTCCACGGCCAGCGCCAGGAAGACGCCGACGGCGAGGGCGTTGCCGCGCGCCAGCGCGCGGACCGCGAAGGTGGTGAAGAACAGCGCCAGCACGTCGTCGAGGTGCGCGAACCGTACCGAGACCTCCACCCACATGGGGATGAAGGCCGCTCCGGCCACCAGCACCCGCTGCTGGAGGCGCCGGTGGTTCAGCCCGGTGCCCAGATTGTGCTCGGCTGCCGCACGGCCGATGAGGACCAGCATGTACAGCCCCAGCCCCGACATGAACGCCTCGGCCAGGTTCTCGCCCACCGCCGCGGGGAAGGGTGCGAACAGCCCGGCGACCAGGAAGCTGACCGGTCCTATCTGGAGTTCGGGATGGTTGGCGTAGAGGGCGAGGCCGCCGCCGGGCACCTGGCTGAACAGCAGTTCCTCACCGGTCTTCAGATAGTGCCAGGACACGGCTCCGTGGCGTTCGGCCACGAAGAACCAGACAGCCGTCCACAGGGTCAGCAGCGCATGGTGCCACCGCACCGGACAGCGGCCGATCCGGCCGATCCGGCCGATCCGGCCGACCCGGCCGACCCGGCCGGTCGGTGTTCTGTCCCTGGACACGGCTCCCGCCGTCTCCGCGTTCCGCACGTTCCGTCCTTCCCCTCTGGCCGCGTCCGGCGCGGGGGTGGCCCGGAACGCGGCCGCCGCGCGTCGCCGGAGGCCCGGCAGAAAGTGGACCCGCCCGCGTCTGTGACCGTCCACCCGACCCGCAGAAGCGGTGACAACCGTGCGGCACCCTTCCCGTACGGGGACGGCCGTCTGGGTCGCCCCGGAGCCGGGAACCGATCGCCGGGGCCTCGGGGGCCTGTCGCGCATCGCCGGAAGCATAGCGAGACGCTTGCCAATTTGCGCAACTGTAGAGTGAACTCTCGGTGTGTACGAAGTATGTGCGAAGCATGTGTGAAGCGCGTGCCGGCCAGGCATGCCGGAGACCCTGGAGGATCGGCCATGGCCCCCACGCGACCAGCCATGGACCCGGACATATGCGGCCGGTCCCCCGGCGGTGATGTCGCCGCCGCCCGGAGCACGGCCGTCGGGCGATAATCCGGGGCATGGCCGCACCGCCCCCGACCCCCGTCCGCGCACCACACCGGGCCGGGTGTGCCCGACGGCTGCCGTCCGGGTCCCGCGTCACCGGAACCGGACCGTCCATGGCCGCGCGGACCACCCCGTGAGCCTCCCCGCACCGCACCGGCGCCTGCTCGCCGACGTCCTCGCCGTGGGCGCCCCGTACCCTCTGGCGATCGCCGGTGGCTACGCGGTGCTGGCGCACGGACTGGTGGACCGGCCCAGCCGGGGCGTGGACGTCGCCACCCAGAGCCCGGAGCCGATGGAGGACATCGCCGCCGCCGTTCGGGCAGGCTTGGCGGAACGGGGCTGGCTCGTCCGCTCCCTGGAGGCGGACCCGCTCTCGGCCCGACTGGTCGTCGCCGACCCGGCCGGGGGCGAGAAGACGGAACTGAACGTCCTCAAGGAAGTGCTGTGGCGTCCGCCTGTCTTCACGAAGCTGGGTCTGGCCCTCTCCCTCGAGGACACCGTGGGAACCAAGGTACGCGCCCTGGCCGACCGCGGCTTCGCCCGGGACCTCATCGACGTGCACGCCGCCTCGGACCGCTGGAGCCGCCCGGAGCTGGAGGAACTCGGCCGGCGCCACGCCCGCGACACCCTCGACCTGACGGATCTGCAGGCCCGGCTGGCCGGCGTGGAATGGGTCGACGACAGGGAGTTCGTGGTCTACGGGGTCGGCGGCGACGCGCTCGCCGAACTCCGGAGGTGGGCACAGGAATGGGCGGACGACATCGCGGAGCGGCTCGCGGAGTCGGAGGAACCGCCCGAGGGGTGAGGCCGCCGCGACCGCCGAGGACCGAGAGGATGGTGATGACGCCGCGTCAGGTCGCAGAGCTGTAGAGCCGTAGAGCCGTAGAGCCGTAGAGCCGTAGAGCCGTTCGGATTCTTGACGAACTCCTGACGTGTCGGCCGCATCCGGCGATCCGGTCCGCAGTGTCACCGTGGGTGTCACTCATCGACACCCTGTGAGGGAAGTGAAGTGCATTGGAAGGCACCGTCGTCGCCGTCGTGCTGGTGGCCGTGCTGGCCCTGCTCGTGCTGCGCAGTGGGATGCGGGTGGTCAACCAGGTCGAGCGTGGGGTCGTGTTCCGCTGGGGGAAGGCGCTGCCGCACTACCGGCATCCGGGCATCACGTTCCTGATCCCGGTCGCCGACCGGATGCGCAAGGTGAACGTGCAGGTGGTGACCCTGCCGGTACCGACACAGGAGGGCATCACCAAGGACAACGTCTCCGTGAAGGTCGACGCCGTCGTGTACTTCCGGGTGGCCGACCCGCTGCGGGCCGCGATCGAGGTCCAGGACTACGTCTTCGCGGTCGGCCAGGTCGCCCAGTCCTCGCTGCGGTCCATCATCGGCAAGAGCGACCTGGACGATCTGCTGTCCGACCGCGAGCGGCTGCACGAAGGGCTCACCCTGATGATCGACAACCCGGCCGCCGGATGGGGCGTGCACATCGACCGGGTCGAGATCAAGGACGTCCAGCTCCCGGAGTCGCTGAAGCGGTCCATGTCCCGGCAGGCCGAGGCGGAGCGCGAGCGGCGCGCACGCGTCATCACGGCGGACGGCGAGTTCCAGGCGGCCCGGCAGCTCGCCAACGCCTCCCGGATCATGTCGGACACGCCGGAGGCCATGCAGCTGCGCCTGCTCCAGACGGTCGTGGAGGTCGCGGCCGAGAAGAACTCGACCCTGGTGATGCCGTTCCCGGTGGAACTGCTGCGGTACTTCGACCGGGCGGCCCGTCAGTTCGGCCCCGAGGAGGGCCGTACGAGCGGAGCCGGGGACACCGTCGACGGACAACCGGCCACAGGCGGACAACCGACCGCAGGCGGACAACCGGCCACGGGCGGCCAGCCCACCCCCGGCGGACAGGTGACAGGCGACGGACAGGTGACGAGCGACGGACCGCCGGCGGGCGACAGGCAGTCGGCCGGGAGCGGGAGCCCTCGGCCCGTCGATCCGCGGCTGTCGACGGCGGTGACCGCCCCGGTGAACGAGACGCACGGCACCGGCGCCTGACCCCCCGGCCCGGCCTCCTCGCGGTCCCGGACCTGCCCGGCCCGGGGCCGCGAGGGCCGTCTCAGTCCTGTCGGGCGTCCCGGCCGGGATGCCGGACCGGCCTCGGAAGCGGCCCCGCGGCGGTCCTGGCCGTCCCGCCGGACGGCCGACGACCGGCCGCCGCGCCCGTCGCAGTCCGGGCCAGGGCCAGGGTCGCCAGCAGCGACAACGTCGCCATCAGCGTCATCGCCTCCCCGGGCGCGGTGAGCTGGGCCAGCGTCCCCGCCAGGGCCGCGCTCACCCCCTGCATCGTGAGCATGCCCGCCGAGTGCAGGCCGAGGGCATGGCCGCTCAGCTCCTGAGGGGTCAGGCTCATCAGGCGTTCCTGCTGGATGAGGCTCGCGCCGAAACCCACCGAGGCGACGGCCGCGCAGGCAGCCGCCACGGGCACGGCGGGGTGCAGCGCGAAGAGCAGGTACGGGGTCGCCAGGAGCAGCAGGAACGGGATGCCGAGGCGGCGGCGCAGGACGGGCGGAAGGAGACGGCCCGTGGTGACGTCCCCGACGAACATGCCGAGCGCCGCGCACGCGAACAACACGCCCGCCCGGTCGGGTGCGTAGGAGACGAACAGCGACTCACAGCCGACGACCAGGCCGTTGGGAACCCACAGCAGGAGGTAGGTGGTCCGGCGGGGCGGGGACGACCACAACAGCGCGTTGGTGCGCCAGGTCTGCGCGATCGACGGACGGCCGGAGGTACGCGGGGCGCGGCGGGTCAGACCGAGGCCGGCGGCCGCGGCCGCCGCGAGATACAGCGCCGACGCGATCAGCAGTGTCGTACGCGGGGACAGGACCGTCACCAGGACGCCGCCCGTCGCGTAGCCGCCGATCTGCAGGATGCCGCTCATCATGTTGAAGACGGAACGGCCCAGCAGGTAGCCGTCCTTGGACAGGATGTCGTTGAGCAGGCCCCAGCGGACCCCGCCGCCGAGGGACTGCACCAGCCCCAGCAGCAGGACCAGCGCGAAGACCGCGCCCAGCGGCAGGCCGGGCACCGCCATCGCCGCCGTACCCACCGCGAACGCGCAGGCGATGCCCGTCATCGTGGCGCGCGGCGGCAGCCGGTCCGCCGCCGACAGCAGCGTCGTCGCGCCCACGACCTGCGCCAACTGTGGCCCGAACATGCTCACCGCGGAGAGCAGGGGCGAGTCGGTGGCCCGGTACACGAGCGTGCCGAGCGCCAGGCCGCCGAGCGTGGAGGCGGCCGTCTGGAGAGAGGTCGACAGGAAGAGCGGGGTGAACTCCCGGGTGCGGAAGAGGTCGGAGTAGCTGCGCATGAGCGGAGTCTGAGCGGGCGCCGGAGCCCGTCGTTAATGTTTCGCGTACGTGCGAAAGGTCGCCGCCGGCCGATGACGTCGGTGACGCACGGGCGCGGGCGGCCGACGACGCCGATGACGTACGGGCGCGGGCGGCCGACGACGCCGATGACGTACGGTCAGCGCCGGCCGGTGAAGCCGACGACACCGATGACGGGGGGAGGACTGCGCACCATGAGTCTCTGGTACGTCAACGCCGACACCCTCGCCGGAAGCCGGTTCGTGCTCTCGCCGCTCGCGGATGCCTTCGCGAGCCTCCAGGTGCTGCACACGGGCACCGCCAGCCACCCGGGGGAACGCGCCTGGCTGGACATCCACCTGCCCGCCTACCGCCGACTGCTGGCCGGTGATCCCGTCACCGCGCTGCTCGTCCGCGGCGGCCTCGGCAGGGAGTGGATCGCGGACTTCCTCACTCCGACCCCGAGGGACGGCGAGACCTTCGAGGAGGGGGTCGCCCGGGTCCGCGCCGTGTCACCGGCCGCGGCCCGCGCCCATCTCGCCCTCTCCCTGCGCGGGCCGGTCCCGGCCCTCCTGGACCGCGACGATCTGCCCGAACGGGCCGCCGAACTGCTGACCTACGTGTGGACGCGGACCGTGCTGCCCACCTGGGACCGGCGGCGCCACGTCCTGGAGGCGGATGTGGCCACCCGGACGGCGCGGCTCGGCCGGGACGGCTGGGCGGCCGCGGTGGACACCCTGCGGCCGGGCCGGACGCGCTGGCTCGGCGGGAACCGGCTCCAGGTCAACCTCCACACGTATCCGCCGCGTGAGATCTCCGGCGCGCAGCTCGTGTTCGTCCCCGTCACCCCGCAGACCGGCTGGGTCTCCTGGGAGGACCACGACCGGTACGCCGTCGTCTACCCGTGCGCCGGCGTGCTGGCCGGCGGGCCGCAGCGGACGGTGCCGACCAGCCTCGCCGCACTGCTCGGGCCGGCCCGGGCCCGGGTCCTCGTCCTCCTCGACTCGCCCATGAGCACCAGCCAGTTGGTCGCCGTGACCGGGCAGGGGCTCGGCTCGGTCGGGCGCCATCTCAGAGTGCTGCGGGACGCGCGGCTGGTGGAGCGGCGGCCCGCGGGACGATCGGTGCTGTACGCGCGGACGGCCGCGGGTGAGGTGCTGGTCACAACGCAGCGCGACTGACGGGGATATCACGGAGCGGAGTTAGCATCCGCTGCATGACGACTACTGACAACACCGCCGGATCCGTCCTCGACGTGGAGATCGACGCGCTGCAGGGCGGCCCCGCGCGGCTGTCCCAGTACGCGGGCAAGGCCGTGCTCGTGGTGAACGTGGCCTCCAAGTGCGGACTGACGCCGCAGTACGCGGGCCTGGAGCGGCTGCAGGAGCGGTACGCGCCGCTGGGGTTCACCGTGCTCGGGGTGCCCTCCAACCAGTTCCTCGGGCAGGAGCCCGGCAGTGCCGCGGAGATCGCGGAGTTCTGCTCGGCGACGTACGGCGTGACCTTCCCGATGACCGAGAAGATCGAGGTGAACGGCGAGGGGCGGCACGCGCTGTACGACCGCCTCGTCGGCTTCACGGACGCCGAGGGGCACAGCGGGGACATCCGCTGGAACTTCGAGAAGTTCCTGGTCGGCAAGGACGGCCGGATCGTCGCCCGGTTCTCGCCGCAGACCGAGCCGGAGTCGCCGGACGTGCTGGCGGCCGTGGAGAAGGCCCTCGGCTGAGCCCGCGCAGGACCGAGGCCCGCGCCCGACGTCGCCCCCCGGGAGCCCGGGCCCGTGCTTGACCTTGCCCCTGGGGCAGACGGGAGCGTCCTCGTCACCGGGCGGAAGGCGTACGGTGACGGAGGATGACGGGGTGACCGACGATCTGCTCACCATCGGCGTGTTCGCCGCCCGCTCGCGGCTGTCGCCGAAGGCCCTGCGGCTGTACGACCGGCTGGGGCTGCTCGCGCCGGCGTACGTCGACGAGACCAGCGGCTACCGCTACTACCGTGCCGACCAGGTCGAACGCGCCCGCACGGTGGCCCTGCTGCGCCGGCTCGACATGCCGCTCGCGCGGATCGCCGAGGTGGTGGCGGCGGGCGAGTCGGACGGCGTCCGGGCGTCCGCGCTGCTCGCCGACTACTGGGCGGGCGTCGAGGGGCGGATCGCCGCGCAGCGGACCCTCGCCGAGTACCTCCGTGGACGGTTGTCGGGCAGGAGGTCCGAGATGTACGGGAAGTTCGCGGTGGAGACGGTGGACGTGCCGGAGCAGGTACTGATCACCGAGAAGCGGCATGTGGTGGCGGAGGAGCTGCCGGCCTGGATCGGGGCCTCGCTGGGGCGGCTGGAGGCGGCGGCGCGGGCGTGGGCCGGGGTGAGCGGGGCGCCGTTCGTGGTCTACCACGCGGAGGTGTCGCAGGAGAGCGACGGGCCCGCGGAGGCGTGTGTGCCGGTGGCCGACGAGCGGGCGGCGCGGGCGTGGGCCGGGAAACAGGGGCGGGCGCGCCGGACCGGGGTGCGGGTGGAGCCCGCGCAACGGCTCGCGTACACCCGCATCACCAAGGCGCAGGTCGCCCATCCGCAGATCCTGGCGGCGTTCGAGGCGGTGGAGGCGTGGGTCGCGGAACAGGGGCTCGAGTACGCGGGCCCCTGCCGGGAGGTGTACTTCGCGGACTGGGACGCGGCGGGGCCCGAGGACCCGGTGTGCGACGTGGCGTTTCCGGTACGGGACCCCGCCGGGGCCGGGTCGTAGGACGGGGCGCCGGCCGGGGCGGAGTCGCAGGGCGGAACGTCGGCCAGGGTCGCACGGCGGCGCGATCCGGGCGGACGTACGACGAGCGGCTCGCGCGACCCGGGCGGACATACGGCGAGCGGCTCGCGCACCCCGGCCGGACGTACCGCGAACACACATGGCTCGCGCACCCCGGCCGGGTGCCCCGTCGTCAGCGCAGTTCCTCCGGGCACGGCGTCCCCCGGGGTAGCTGGTACGGCGCCGCCAGGCGGTAGGTGCCGGCGCGCGGGGCCACCAGTTCCGTCCACTTGTCACCCGAGGCGTCCTCGGACGTCTCCATCAGACAGCCGTTGACGTTGTCGTACGTCTTCGGCATGCCGTCCGGGCGCTGCTTGGACTCCTCCGTCTCCTGCGGGGGCTTGACCCCCTTGCCCTGCGTGTCGACCAGGCCCAGCCACGGCGAGTACGGGACCCGGATGAGCACCCGGCCCGCCTTCTTCACCTCGATCGTCAGCTCGCCCTGCGCCGCGCGGTCGACGATCGCCGGGGGATCCGCCAACGGGACGGGGTCGGTCACCGCGAACAGCCGCCAGTTGGCGTCGCCCCAGATCTCCTTCAGATACGGCATGCCCCGCTGGACGAGCTGCCGTTCGCGTTCGCCGCCGTTCCCGTCGGGCTCGTCCTTCGGCAGGACCACGTAGTGCACCGCCCAGCGCTGGAGCCAGGTGTGGTAGTTGGCGGAGTTGAGCGTGTCGTCGTAGAAGAGCGGGTTGCGCTCCATGTCGGCCTGCCGGTTCCAGCCGCGGGCCAGGTTCACATACGGGGCCAGCGCCGACGCCTCGCGGTGCGAGCGCGCGGGGACCACCTCCACGCGGCCCTTCTCCGCGCCCACCACCTGGAGCTGGTTCACCAGCGGGGCCAGCTCGCGCGCCCAGGACGCCGCCGGGGTGGTGTGGACGATGTCGTCGACCGTCTTGACGCCGATCCAGGTGGTGAAGCCGACGATGGCGAGGACGGTGACGTACCACGTGCGGCTGCGCGGCACCGTGAACGGCAGCGCCGCGACCAGCGCCACACCCGCGAACAGCATCGACAGCCGGGTGATGTTCGACCCGATCTGGGAGCTGATCAGCCAGACGAGGAGCACGGACAGCCCGTACACCGCCGCGGTGATCCGTACCGTCTGCCACTCCTTCGGGACCAGGAGGAAGACCAGGACCGCGTAGAGGAACGGCAGGATCACCGTCGCCCAGGTCATCGGCTGCGTACCGGAGAACGGGAACAGCCAGGCCGAAAGGGCCACCACCACGGTCGGCGCGAGGCCGAGGGCCCAGGCGCCCGGGAGGCGCTTCTGCAGGAACAGCGCCACCGCGACCAGGCCGACGAACAGGCCCGCCACCGGGGACGACATCGTGGCCAGGGCGGCGAGCGGGGCGGCGCACAGGGCCTTCGCCCAGCGTTTGTAGCGCCAGCGGTACGGCCAGCAGAAGACGCACGCCGTCGCGCCCAGGGCGAACATCGTGCCGAGACCGAACGTCACCCGGCCCGAGACGGCGTTGCACAGCAGCGCGAACACCCCGGCCAGGGCGGGCCACCACGGCTCGCGGACCGCACGGCTGCGGATGAGGATCAGCGTCAGCAGGCCCGCCGAGACCGTCCCCGCGATCATCATCGTCGTACGGACGCCGAGCACCGCCATCAGATACGGCGACACCACGCTGTACGACACCGGGTGCATGCCGCCGTACCAGGCGAGGTTGTACGCCGAGTCGGGGTGCCGCCCCACGAACTCCGCCCACGCGTCCTGCGCGGCGAGGTCGCCACCACTGTTCGCGAAGGCGAAGAACCATACGAGGTGCAGCAGCCCGGCGACGGCCGTGACCGTGAGCACGGGGTGCCTGCGGGCCAGGTCCGCGCCGCGCGAGGACCGCAGACGGGTGAGCAGGATGCGCGGCCGGGGCGCGGTGTTCCCGGGCCGGGCGCCGGGAGCGTCCTCGGGGGACGGGGGTGTGACCGGGTGCATGCCCGCGTCAGCGGTGGGTTCGGCCGGTGGTATTCGCCGGCCCGTGGTCCGGGCCTGATGACGGCCCCGATCGGCGTCGTCGGCGTGCGTCCGCTCCGCTGTGGCCACCTGAAGGCACTCCCCGTGTCCCGTTTCTGTTCTCGCCCCGTGTCCGGTTCCGTTCCCGCCCCCCCGCCCGGACACACGCGAGATTTCCGTCACCGTTCCGACGGGGTTCTCTCGGAGGTCCGCCCCGGGTCAGGCGTCGCTGCTCGCGACCCGTCCCGGTCTCGCGACGCTAGCACGCACCCCGCCGGCGGGCTCCCGGGTGGGGGCCGCCGACGGGGTGCGCCGTGTCGTGTCCGCCGGACGGACCGGTGGGCGGTTCAGCCCAGCCGGGTGAACTTCGCGCCGTAGCCCGGCTCGCCGAGGTCCTTCTGGAGAGCGACCGGAATCGTCACGGCGTGGCTGGAACCGTCGCCGACCGTCAGCTTGCCGACGACCGTGCCGGCCTTCGCCACGTGCGGGACCGCCGTCTTGCCGTCGCCGCCGATGGAGAGCTTGGTCCGCAGGCCCGGCCAGCCGACCGCCGTCATGTTCCGGGTGGCGACCACCGGCGTCCGCCCGCCCATCCGGTCGTCCACGTACCCGACGACCTCACCCTTCTTCACCACGGTCGCGGTGGTCAGGCTCTGCTGGACCTTGTCGATCAGCTTCTGGCTGTTGGTGATCGCCAGTTGGAGGCTGTCCCAGACGCGGCCGGTGTGCGCGTCCTGGTTGAGGACCGCGCCGTAGATCGTCTGCGTCTTGCCGTCGACGACCTTGGTGGCCGCCCACACCAGGTTGCCGCCGGCCGGGGTCGACGAGCCCGTCTTCAGACCGATCACGCCGACCTGCTTCACCAGCAGATCGTTGTTGTTGTAGATCGTCCCGGTAGGACCGGGGATGTCCGCCTTGGCCATGCCGACGATGCCGCGGAACACCGGGTTCTGCATGACCTTCTCCGCCAGCTTCAACTGGTCGACGGCGGTGCTCACGGTCGACTTCTCCAGACCGCTCGGGTCCGTGTACGTGGTGTCCGTCATGCCGAGCTGCTTGGCGGCGGCGTTCATCTTGCCGACGAAGGTCTTGTTGTCCGAGTCCCAGCGGGCCAGCAGCCGCGCCGCGTTGTTCCCGGACGGGATCATCAGCATCTGGAGCATCTGCCGCTCGGTGAACACCTGACCCTTCTTCATGGTCGCCGTCGACTCGTCCCCGATCTTGGACTCGTCCTCGGCCTGCTGGTCCGCCGTGATCTTCGGGCCGCCTTCGTTCCCCTTGAGCGGGTGCTCCTGGAGGATGACGTACGCCGTCATGATCTTGGTGACGCTCGCGATCGGCCGCGGGGTCTGCTTGCCCTCGACGCCGACCACGCCCACACCCTCGACCTCGATCGCCGACTGCCCCTGCCCCGGCCAGGGCAGAGCGAGCTTGCCGCCGCCGAAGGTGTACGTCTCGTCGGCGGTCAGCCCGAGGGCCGGGGTCGGCAGCGGACGGACGGCCTGCACGATCGCAAAGATGACCACGAGCAGTACGACGAGCGGGGTCCAGATCTTGATCCGCCGCACAACGGTGCGCACCGAGGTCTCCGGCGGCGGCGGAGTGTTCGTCAGCTCGGCGAGCAGGTCCAGCGGGGGCTTCGGCGGCAGCGGCTGCTGGGTGGTGCGCTCGGGACCGACCCGGGGCAGAGCGGCGGTCGCGTCGGCGGGGGTCGGCCGCGCGGGCTTGGGCGATGTGGACTTGGGCTCGTCCAGCGGCTTGAGCGCGACGAACTTGCTGGTGCGTTCGGCGTCGGACTCGGGCTCGGACTTGGATTCGGCCTCACCCTCGGGCTCGGGCTTGCCGGACGCCGAGTCGGATGGCTTGGCCGCCCAGGAGGGACCGGACTTTCCGAACTTGGCCGACTTTTCCGATGCTTCGGATGACTCGGTCGACCCGGATGACTCGGATGACTCAGACGGCTTGGCCGACTTGGCCGACTTGGATGACTTGGATGACTTGGTGCCGCCGCCGAGCTTGAGCATGGTGGTGGGCTGGTCCACGGCGGGCTTGCCCGCGGAACCACCGGAGCTGCCGGACTTACCAGCCGTGCCGGGCTTATCCGACTTCTCAGATGCCTCGGACGACTCAGAGGACTCAGACGGCTTGGATGGCTCAGACGGCTTGGACGGCTTGGTGCCGCCGCCGAGCTTGAGCATGGTCGTGGGCTGATCCACGGGCGGCCGACGCGGGGCCTTGAAGACGGCGGTGGGCTGATCCACGGCGGGCTCGGCGTCGGCGGCCCCTGCCGGGTCCTCCTCGGCCTCCGGCTCTTGGGCGCCCTCGGCACCGGCCAACTCCGCATCGCCGCCAGAAGAGCCGTCAGACGCGGCCGCCTCCACGGAGGTTGCCGCGCCCTCGTCCTCGCCCTCGGAGGCGCCGGCGGCCCCCTCCGGGACGTCCTCGCTCCTCCCCTCCGAGGCGTCCTCGGTCTCTCCCTCGGACTCCCCGGACTCTTCGGGTGCCTCATCCGACGCGCCCGCGGCCTCCCCGGTCCCCGCGTCCACCGCATCAGCGGACCCCGCGCCACCGGACCCCGCCTCGCCGTGCTCCGCCTCGCCGTGCTCCGCCTCGCCGTCCTCCGGATCGCCGGACCCCGCCTCAGCGGAGCCCTCGTCAGCGGACCCTTCGCCGCCGGAACGGACCTCCGCCGTCTCCGACTTGGCCCCGACGCCCTGGGACCCGGTCTCCGCCTCCGACGCGCCCTCGGCCCCGTCCCCAGCTTCCGTCTCGGCCTCGTCCGCACTCCGCGCCCAGGCCGCCAGCGAAGCCTCCTGCCGCGCGCCGCCCCCGGCGGACCCCTTCCCGGAACCGGTGGGCCTCATGGACGCCGTGGACGCCGTAGCTCCCGTAGACGTCGCAGAACCCCCGGCCCCCTTGGAGCCGGCGGAACCCCGAGCCGCTCCGGATGCCCCCTCGGCGGCCGGGGCGGCCGGGTCCGCCGCCGTACCGGCGGCGTTCCGCAGCTCGCGCGTGGACAACACCGTCGTCGCCTGGTCGACCCGCACCTTCTTGCCGGCCATCGCCAGCCGGGGGTCGCGGCCGCCCGCGGCCGGCCCCGGAACCGGATCCCCGCTCCCCGACGTTGTTTCCATCGACGACTCGTGCTGCCTCGACCTGTCGGGGGACTCGCCCGCCACCGATGCCTCCTCCTTGCGCCACGCACCCGCTCGCGCGCCTTGCCGAACCATGAACCGCCACCCGGACATCACTGCCCGAACCATGTACCAGTGTCCTGTGTGAGGACTTGACCCCTGGGCTAGACGAGAACGACATACATACCGGTTCCACTACATTCCGGTCACGCACCCTCGACAGACCAATGTGAGAGGGGTCACCCTGTCATTCATCCACGCGGGGAGGCATGGATGGGCAGGAGCCGCAGAACAATTCCGGAGGAGCTTCTGCTGCTGGCACTGGACCCGACAACGGGTACCACTGCGCAGCCGCAGTCGCTCGACCTGGGTCTGGCCGGAGCACAGCTAGTGGAGCTGGCGCTGGCCGGACGGATAGCCCCTGACGGGGATCGTATCGCCGTGGTGGTACCACGGCCGACTGGAGATCCGACTCTGGACTGTGCGTTGGAGTTGCTGCGCAGGCGCGGCGCTCCGGTACGGGCGGTCCACTGGATCGGCGGGCCGCGTCTCGGGCTGCGTCAGACGTATCTGTCGCATCTGGAGCGGTGCGGCATGGTCCATGCCGTGCCGGGTCAGATGTGCGGGGTGCTGCCGACGACGCGCTACCAGGCGACGGACACCGCCATCAGCCGGGAGATCAGGGCCCGGCTGGATTCCGCGATCCGCACCGGCGTCCCGCCGGACCCGCGGACCGCGGCGCTCGCCGCACTGGCCCACGCGGTCGGTCTCGGCAAGCACCTGTATCCGGGCAACGAGGGACGCTCGTCCCGTTCCCGGCTGCGGGATCTGATCAGGCACGACCCCATGGGCGGCCTCGTGGCGCACGCCGTGATGGACGTCCAGAACGGCGCGGTCCCGCAGCCGCGGCGCAACCCGGCCCCACCGGGCCGCCAGGCCGCCGCCGCGGCCAGGCCCGCGCCGGAACCCGCCCACGGTGTTCCGATGCAGCCACGCCGCGAATCCATGGCACGCGTCGTGGCCCACTGAGCCGCCGTCACGACCCGGCGCACACGCCGTCCCGGAACCCGGTCCGGGAACCGTCGGCCCGCGCGGGACGATGAGACCGTACGTCCCCAGGACGGCACGGCCTCACCGCCCCGCGCGGCCGTATGCCGAGACCGGTACGGACCGCACGGCACACGCGCGTGCCCCGCCCCGGCCGACCGAATCCCGGCCGGGCGGCGGCCAAGCGGCGCGTCTGCGGCACATATCCGCCGTTTCCCAGCGGTAGAGAGCACCTTGGTGGCAATCTGCTCAGCAGCAGATACGGAAAGTAGAGGCAGTAGCCGGAGGTGCGCGTCCGTGGCGTCGAATGTCAATCCCACCGTCCGGCGGCGCCGGCTGGGGCAGGAGCTGCGCCGGCTCCGTGAAGTCAAGGGCATGACCGCCGAAGAGGTCGCCGAGCGACTGCTCGTCTCCCAGTCGAAGATCAGCAGACTGGAGAACGGCCGTCGCAGCATCAGCCAGCGCGATGTCCGCGACCTGTGCGGCGTGTACGAGGTGGAGGACCAGCGCGTCGTCGACTCACTGATGGAGATGGCGCGCGATTCCCGGCAGCAGGGCTGGTGGCACGCGTTCGGGGACATCCCCTACAGCGTCTACATCGGGCTGGAGACGGACGCGGAGTCGCTGCGGGTCTACGAACCCCAGGTCATCACCGGTCTGTTGCAGACCCGCTCCTACGCCGAGGCCCTCATCCAGGGCGCGCTGCCCGAGACGTCGACCACGGACATCGAAAAGCGTGTACAGGTACGGATGCGGCGCCAGGACCGCATCGACACCGAGAACAACCCGCTGCGCCTCTGGGTGGTGCTGGACGAGGCCGCGCTGCGCCGGGTCGTGGGCAACAACCACGTGATGCGGGAGCAGTTGGACCACCTCGGCGAGCTGTCCCACCTTCCGCATGTCACCGTGCAGGTGCTGCCGTTCGGGGCGGGCGCGCATCCCGGCCTCAACGGACAGTACGCGATCCTGGAGTTCGCCGACGCGGCCGACTCGAGCGTCGTGTATCTCGAGGGTGTCACCAGTGACCTGTACCTGGAAAAGGCCAACGACGTGCAGAAGTACGCCGTCATGTACGAGCATCTGCGGGCGCAGGCGCTCAGCGTGGAACAGTCCCGCCAGTTCATCGCAGCCGCGGCCAAGGATTACGCGGATTACACGCGATGAGTCCCTCACCGGGCCTTTGCACGGCCGGGCGGCGGATCGTACACCAGCAAAACCTTCAGGCGGAAGACTTGACTGAAATATGCCATCCGGTCGAGTGAATGGCCCCTGCAAGCAAGGAAGTTGCCGAGTAGCTTCGATCACGCCATCAACCCAACGCGTTGGCGCGAATCGGGCCGCGGGCACCGACTGGGCCCGCGGCGCGATGACAACAACTCAGCAGTCAGCAGCTCAGCAACTCGCTACGGAGTGAACATGGCCGTTCTTCAAGGGGCCACGGAAACGTGGACCAAGTCGTCGTATTCGACGGGCAACGGCGCCTGCGTCGAGGTCAAATCGCCCATCGTGGCGGCGCTCGCCGTCCGCGACTCCAAAAATCCCGAGGGACCCGTCCTGGCATTCCCGGCCGGTGCCTGGAACGCCTTCGTGACGTCGATCAAGTAGCACCGAACCCCACAACTCCCCATACCGCAACGACAGTGCCCTCTCGACTGGCCCGCCGTCCCGGCCGAGGGGGCACGTCCCTGTCGTCGGGCGAGTGAGCCGGGGCAGCGCCGCACGGTTCGGCGAAGGTCGCTCACATACCGGTCCGTCCCCGGCACCGTCGGCAGGAACGGCGCCACCGGTTCCACCCGCCCCAGCCCCGCCTCCGCCACTGCCCCCGCCCAGTCCCGTGAAGTGTGCCTCCCGGCACTGTCCCGGGGCCGCCGTCTGCCGGGCTCAGGAATGGCGGCGGCTCGGTGGTCTTCACCGGCACGCAGTCCTCGGTGGCCGCCCGCCCCAGGTGCGGCAGACGGCCTACGCGGCCTCGAAGTCCCTGCTCGTGAACGCCGGGGAACTGATGCGCCGACCGCCGACCCGTTCCGTCGGCGGCTTCGTGGTCTTGCTGACGTGGCCGAATGCCCCGCGTCCCCCCTCCGGGCCATACGGGACCCGCATCCCGTATGCCCTGTCCAAACACGCCTGATCCATCGCGCCTGATCCATCGCGCCCGATTCATCAGGCCCGATCCAGCGGACGTTTCCCGACTGGCGAAGTGCCTGCTCATGGTGTGGTCCGCGTCAGGAGCACGACAACCGGCCTACGAGTCAAGAGAAGGTAAAATCGTTCGCCTTGCTGACCTGTGTTCATATCCATGACCGTCAAAAGTCTTGACCGCCCGCCTGACCGGCGGTTCAATCCCCGAAGTCCCCACTCCCGCACGGGGGCACCGCCCGAGTGTTCGTACTGGCGAAGTGCCGTCCGGTATCGGCAGGTTCACAAGGCGGACCCCTGGAGGGGGCACATGAACGGTCTCGACTGGGCCGTCCTGGTCGCGTACTTCGGCGTGATGACCGCGATCGGCATCTGGTCCCACAAACGCGTCGACAACGTCAGCGACTTCTTCACCGCGGGCGGCAAGATGCCGTGGTGGCTGTCGGGCATCTCGCACCACATGTCGGGCTACAGCGCGGTGATGTTCACGGGCTACGCCGGCATCGCGTACACCTACGGCATCACGTCCTACGTCACCTGGGCGCTGCCCATCGCCATCGGCGTGCTGATCGGCGCGAAACTGTTCGCGCCACGGCTGAACCGGCTGCGTTCACGGCTGCACGTGGCCTCGCCGCTGGAGTACCTGAAGGACCGCTACAACGTGCCCACCCAACAGGCCCTGGCCTGGTCCGGGATGCTGCTGAAGATCGTCGACGTGGGCGCGAAGTGGGCGGCGATCGCCACCCTGCTCTCCGTCTTCACCGGGATCAGCCTCACCCAGGGCATTCTCATCACCGGCGGCATCACGGCCGTGTACTGCACGATCGGCGGCCTGTGGGCGGACGCGCTGACCGAGCTGGGCCAGTTCGTCATCCAGTTGCTCGCGGGCCTGGCCATGCTGATCATCGCGCTGAACAAGATCTCCGACCACGGCGGTCTGTCCAAGGCGCTGGACTCGCCGAAGCTGGCGGGTCACGAGCACGGGTTCGCGGGCCCGTACATGACGGTCTTCTTCATCGCGTACCTGTTCATCAAGCTCTTCGAGTACAACGGCGGCATGTGGAACCAGGCCCAGCGCTACATGGCCACGAGCGGCCCCCGGCAGGCGACGCGCTCCGCCCTGCTGTCGGCGGGCCTGTGGTTCGTCTGGCCGGTCATCCTCTTCATCCCGATGTGGCTGTCCCCGCTCCTGGTCACGGCGAAGAAGCCGGACGGCTCGGACGCCTACGGCCTGATGACCGAACAACTGCTGCCGCACGGGCTGCTGGGCCTGGTGGTCGTCGGCTTCTTCTCGCACACGATGGCCATGTGCTCCTCCGACGCGAACGCGATCGCGGCCGTGTTCACCCGGGACGTGATGCCGGTGTTCTCGAAGGCGGCCCGGGCGTGGAACACCCGGACCGGCCTGATCGCGGGCCGGGTCACCACGGTCGCCTTCCTGGGACTGTCGATGGCGGTGGCGACCCAGGTCAACTCCCCCACCTTCAAGGACATCATCACCGTGGTCATCAAGTGGGTGGCCGGTCTGATGGGCCCGATCGCGATCCCGTTCATCCTGGGCCTGCTGCGCCCGCTGCGCCGGTCGGGCCCGACGGCGGCGCTCGGCAGCTGGGCGGCCGGTCTGCTGGCGTTCTTCTTCGTCAACTACCACCTGGACTTCTCCCAGCGCACGGATGTGAAGCTGGAGTACCAGGTGGCGCTGCCCATGGCGATCTCGCTGGTGCTGTACATCGTGATCGGCCTGGTCAAGCCGGAGGACACACCGGAGCGGGTCGCGATCATCGAGACGCTCAACACGGACGACGACGGGACGGCGGTGACCCTTCCGGCCCCGGGCGCGACCGGCACCACGACGAGCCCTTCGGGCGTGTAGGCCGGGGCAGCCCCGGGTGCGGCCCCGGCGAGGGCTGCCCCCGGGTGCGCCCCCGGGTACGGCCCGGCGAGGGCTACCCCCGGAACACGCCCGGAGATACGCCCCCTACGCCCGCGGATACCGCGCCAGCCACCGCGGGGACGACCCGCTCGGCCCGTGCAGCGCAGGGCCCTGCGTCATCTCCAGGGCGAAGTCGTCCGCCAGCACCAGCATCGTGGGACGGCCCTCCAGTTCGGCCAGCCAGGCCGGCGGGAGGGCCGTCTCGCCGTGCAGCGCCCCGAGCAGCCCGCCGGTCAGCACTCCCGCGGCCCCCGAGGGCCCGCCGTGGTTCACCGCGAGGGACAGCGCGTGCCGTACGTCCTCCCCCACGAGCGCGCAGTACACGGCGACCGCGAGCACCCCGTCCGCCGTGCCGCCGCCGGCCAGTTCCTCGACCCGGGCCGGCGTGGGCATCCCCTGCCGTACGGCGCCCAGCGCGCGCTGCAGCGCCTCCGCGACCGGCTGATGCCCCGGCCGTGGGGCCAGCAGCGCGAGGGCCCGCTGTACGGCCGCGTCCAGGATCTCCCCGCGGGCCAGCGCGTGCACGATCACCGCGTACGCGCCCGCGCCGAAGTACGCGCTGGGGTGCCCGTGCGTCTGTGCCGCGCACTCCATCGCGAGTTGCAGCACCAGTTGCGGCTCCCAGCCGACGAGCAGCCCGAAGGGCGCGGAGCGGGCCGCCGCCTCGGGGCCCCGCTCGCCGGGGTTCTTGGGCGTGTCCAACGTGCCCATGACGGTGTCGCCGAGCCCGAGCAGACAGGCCCGGGCCGGGGAGCGGCGGGCGTACAGCCACTCCTCGCGGGCCAGCCAGCCGTCCTCCGTGCGGCGCTCGTCGGGCCCCCAGTCGTGCTGGGTGGCCGCCCAGCGCAGATACGCCCGGTGCAGATCGGTCGGCGGATGCCAGGCGCCGGTGTCCCGGCGGACCTGGGCGCGGATGAGGCCGTCGACGGAGAACAGGGTGAGCTGGGAATGCGCGCTGATCGCGCCGCGCCCCCCGTGGCCGGGAACGAGGTCGACGAGCCCCTCGGGCCCGTGCGCCTCCCGGATCTGCTCCAGGGACAGCCCGTCGACCGGGGCGCCCAGCGCGTCGCCGACGGCCGCGCCGAGCAGCGTGCCGCGCACCCGGCTGCGGAAGTCCTGCTGCTCGGTGCGGCCCCAGACGGCACCGGATGTCGCACCCACCCCAGACCTCCTCACGGCACCGCCCGTATGTCTGACGCGCAGCACCTTAATCCAACGGCGACGATCCGTCGGGGGCGCCGGGCCGTCATGCACACCACACTTCGGCGACCGCCCGAAAATGATCTAGGAGCCGCCCGCGGCCCTCTCCATAGTGGGACCATGGCCGAAACCAGAACCCCCCACGCCCTGCCCGCCCTTCGCGTCGCCGCCACTCTTCTCGTCGGCACCGTCGCCCTGTACATCGCGCTCGTCGCGTTCGGCAACATCACCGACTTCGGGACCAATCAGCAGTTCGTCCGTCATGTCCTCGCGATGGACACCACGTTCAAGGACGACGACCTGATGTGGCGTGCGATCACCTCCGCCGCGCTGCAGGACTCCGCCTACGTCGCGATCATCGCCTGGGAGACGCTGGCGGCGCTGGTCCTGACCGCCGCGACCTGGCTGTGGGCCCGGCGCCACCCGGGCGCCCGGCGGCTGTCCACCATCGGCCTGTCGATGCTCCTGCTGCTGTTCGGCGCGGGCTTCATCGCGATAGGCGGGGAGTGGTTCGCGATGTGGCAGTCCAAGACATGGAACGGCCTGGACGCGGCGACCCGCGTCATCGTCCTGACCGGCGTGGTCCTCCTGGTGACCAACCTGCCGGGAGCGGCCCCCGAGGACGTCTGACCCCTCCGGGACATCACGCCGGCGCACACCGGTGAAGCCGCGGCCCCCCGGCCGGCTCGGACCGCATCGCACCGCGTCCCCGCCGGCCCGGACCGCACAGCGCCCCCGATGGTGTCCGGAGCCCTCAGTCCAGTACCGGCAGCAGTTCCGGCAGATGGCCGTCCGAGGCCGCCGCCGTGCGCCGGCGTTCCTCCGGGACCTCGCCGTAGAGCGTCGTGCGGGGCCTCGCCGGGCGGCCCGCCGCCTGAGCCACCGCGACCAGGTCCCTGACCGACTTGTACGAGCCGTACGAGGACCCCGCCATACGGGAGATGGTCTCCTCCATCAGGGTGCCGCCCAGGTCGTTGGCACCGGAGCGGAGCATCTCCGCCGCGCCCTCCGTGCCCAGTTTCACCCAGCTGGTCTGGATGTTGGGGATGTGGGGATGGAGCAGCAGCCTCGCCATCGCCGTCACCGCGCGGTTGTCCCGCAGGGTCGGACCGGGGCGGGCGATGCCCGCCAGGTAGACGGGGGCGTTGGTGTGGATGAAGGGGAGGGTGACGAACTCCGTGAAGCCGCCGGTCTGCTGCTGGATGCGGGAGAGGGTGCGGAAGTGGCCGAGCCAGTGGCGGGGCTGGTCCACATGGCCGTACATCATCGTCGAGGAGGACCGGATGCCCAGCTCGTGGGCCGTCGTGACGACCTCGGTCCACGTCGCCGCCGGCAGCTTGCCCTTGGTGAGGACCCAGCGGACCTCGTCGTCCAGGATCTCCGCCGCCGTGCCGGGGATCGTGTCGAGGCCCGCCTCCTTCGCCGCCGTGAGCCACTCGCGGATCGAGAGGCTGGTGCGTGTGGCGCCGTTCACCACCTCCATGGGGGAGAAGGCGTGCACATGCATGCCGGGGACCCGGGACTTCACCGCCTTCGCGATGTCGAAGTACGCCGTCCCGGGCAGGTCGGGGTGGATGCCACCCTGCATGCACACCTCCACCGCGCCCACGTCCCACGCCTGCCGGGCCCGGTCGGCGACCTGCTCCAGCGACAGCGTGTAGGCGTCGGCGTCCGTGCGGCGCTGGGCGAACGCGCAGAAGCGGCAGCCGGTGTAGCAGACGTTCGTGAAGTTGATGTTCCGGGTGACGATGTAGGTGACGTCGTCACCCACCACCGATGTACGCACGTCGTCGGCGATCCGGCACAGCGCGTCCAGCGCGGGGCCGTCCGCGTGCAGCAGGGCCAGCGCCTCGGCGTCCGTCAGACGCGTGGGGTCGTCCGCCGCCGTGCGCAGGGCCGCCCGTACGTCCGCGTCGATGCGCTCCGGCGCCATGCCGGGCGCGGCGGCCTCCCGCAGCGCCTCCCAGTCGCCGTACACCTCGTCGAAGTCGTCCCGGCGGTCGCCCGTACGGCCGTCGGTGTCGATCGTGCGGTGCAGGTCGGTGCGCCCGGCGGAGGTGAACACCTCCTCCGGCTCCTGCCACGGGTGCCCCTCGACCACCGCGTCCGCCAGGGCCAGGCCCGTCTCGGGGTCGGCGAGGGCGTCCACGTGCGGCCGCAGCCGCGGGTCCAGCCACGGCTCGCCGCGCCGCACGAACTCCGGGTAGACACACAGGCGTTCGCGCAGTTCGAAGCCGGCCGCCGCGGAACGCTCCCGCAACCGGTCGATCTGCGGCCACGGCCGCTCCGGATTCACATGGTCGATGGTCAGCGGGGACACCCCGCCCCAGTCGTCGATGCCGGCGCCGATGAGCCGCTCGTACTCACCGTCCACCAGGTTCGGCGGCGCCTGCAGACAGGCGCTCGGGCCCATGATGTGCCGGGCCACCGCCACCGTGGCGACCAGTTCGTCCAGTTCCGCGTCCGGCATCCCGCGCATCGCCGTGTCCGGCTTGGCGCGGAAGTTCTGGATGATCAGCTCCTGGACGCCGTGGTACGCCCGCGCCACCGTCCGCAGCGCGAACAGCGACTCCGCGCGCTCCTCGTAGGTCTCGCCGATCCCGATCAGGATCCCGGACGTGAAGGGCACCGAGGAGCGGCCCGCGTCCTGAAGGACCCGCAGCCGCACCGCGGGTTCCTTGTCCGGGGAGCCGTAGTGGGGTCCGCCCGGCTCGGACCACAGCCGCCGTGCCGTCGTCTCCAGCATCATCCCCATCGACGGCGCCACCGGCTTCAGACGCTGGAAGTCCGTCCACGACATGACGCCCGGGTTGAGGTGGGGCAGCAGGCCCGTCTCCTCCAGGATGCGGATCGAGACGGCCCGTACGTAGGCGATCGTGTCGTCGTAGCCGTGCGCGTCCAGCCACTCGCGGGCCTCGGGCCAGCGGTCCTCCGGCTTGTCACCGAGGGTGATCAGGGCCTCTTTGCAGCCCAGGGCCGCGCCCTTGCGGGCGATGTCGAGGACCTCGTCCGGGGACATGAACATCCCGTGCCCGGCCCGGCGCAGCTTGCCGGGGACCGTGACGAAGGTGCAGTAGTGGCACTTGTCCCGGCACAGGCGGGTCAGCGGGATGAAGACGCTCTTGGAGTACGTGATGACACCGGGCCGGCCCGCCGCCGCCAGGCCCGCGTCCCGCACCCGGGCGGCGGACGCGGCGAGGTCGTCCAGGTCGGCGCCGCGGGCCTGGAGCAGCACCGCGGCCTCGGTGACATCGAGTGCGACACCCTCACGGGCACGTTTGAGGGCGCGACGCAGGGAGTTCTCGGTGGGGCCGGTTCCGGAGGTCGCGGAAGTCGTCATCCTCCGAGCATACGTTTGCCGTGATCAGCCCGGAGCTGGCGGACGGGTGTCGGTACGGCGGCCGTCATCACCGGATGCCACCGGCCCACCGGCCGGCGCGGGCACCCGCTGTTCCCCCGACACGCGGCGGCCGATCGGCTTCCCGTGCGCCAAAGTTCACGGCCGGGCGCGACAGTGGCACGTGCTACCCCTGCCCACCCCTGTCATCCGACACGTTGGGAGCAGCAGCATGTGCGAGGACGACCACGGCATCGGCAGACGCGCCCTGTTCGTGACGAGCACGGCCGTCGCGCTTACCTTGGCAACCGTGAGCTTCTCCCACGGTCCCACCGCCGAGGCGGCCGACAACCAGGAGACGAGGACGGTGCGCGGCACCCTGCCGCCCGGCTCCCCCGACTTCGTCTACCTCCCCGTCGACGTCCCCGCGGGCGTCCGGGAGATCAAGGTCGCCTACACCTACGACAAGCCGTCCGTCCCGGCCGGCACCCAGGGCAACGCCCTCGACATCGGGCTCTTCGACGAGCGCGGCACCGAACTGGGCGGCAAGGGCTTCCGCGGCTGGTCCGGCGGCGCGCGCTCCGAGTTCTTCGTCCGCGCGGACGACGCGACCCCCGGCTACCTGCCCGGCCCGGTCCGCCCCGGCACCTGGCACCTCGCGCTGGGCCCCTACACGGTGGCCCCGCAGGGCCTGACCTACGCGATCACCATCACCCTCACCTACGGCGAGCAGGGCGTCACCCCGACGCCGGTGTACCCACCGTCCCGGGCCAAGGGGCGGGGCCGCGCCTGGTACCGCGGCGACTGCCACATGCACTCCTGGTACTCCGACGGGCGCCGCACGCCCGCCGAGATCGCGGCGCTGGCCCGGGCCGCGGGCCTGGACTTCATCAACTCCTCCGAACACAACACGCACTCCTCGCACGCGCACTGGGCCGACCAGGCGGGCGACGACCTGCTGATCATGCTCGGCGAGGAGGTGACGACCCGGAACGGCCATGTGCTCGCGCTGGGCACCGACCCGGGCACCTTCATCGACTGGCGCTACCGGGCGCGCGACAACCGCTGGGCCCGGTTCGCCCGGGAGATCCACCGGGCGGGCGGACTGGTCGTCCCCGCCCACCCGCACGCCACCTGCATCGGCTGCGGCTGGAAGTTCGGCTTCGCCGAGGCGGACGCGGTGGAGGTGTGGAACGGCCCCTTCACACCGGACGACGAGGCGACGCTGGCGGAGTGGGACAACACGCTGGTGGCGTCGGTCCGCGAGGGGCACGGCCGCTGGCTCCCGGCGATGGGCAACAGCGACGCGCACCGCGATCCCGACGCGATCGGCACCCCGCAGACGGTGGTCCTCGCCGACGACCTGACCCGGGAGGCCATCCAGGAGGGCATCCGCGCGGGCCGCTCCTACGTCGCCGAGTCGAAGAACGTCTCGCTGGCCTTCACCGTCTCGGGCGGCCACGGCGAGCACGCGGGGATCGGCGAGCGGCTGCGGGTGGACCGCGACACCCCGGTCACGGTCCGGCTGGAGGCACAGGGCGCGCCCCGCTGCACGGTCCGCTTCCTCACCGACCAGGGCGTGCTGTTCACCAGCGATCCGCTGCCGGTGTCCGGGGCGGGCACGGTGGAGTGGCACACGACTCCGTCGTACGCGGCCTACGTACGGGCCGAGCTGCGGCACGAGGCGGCGGCGGGTCCGGTGCCGGGGGTCCTGGCCGCGTTCACGAACCCGGTCTTCCTGGGCGAGGCGTAGGCCACCGGGGGCGTGCGGCGATTCTCCGCGCGCCCCGATGCGCGGTCTGCGAGACTGCGCGCAGGGCCTCGCTCTTCACGCCGTCAGGGGGAACACGGGACCATGCCGGGCTTCACAGACTTCAAGTACCGCGCGATCACGGCGCTCCAGCGCCACGTCGTCAATCCGGTGCAGCGTCGTATGCCGCTCCAGACACTTCTGGAGACCACGGGCCGTGTGTCGGGCCGGCCGCGCCGGACCCCCCTGGGCGGGCGCCGTGTCGGCGACTCCTTCTGGCTGGTGTCCGAGCACGGCGAGAAGTCCCAGTACATCCGCAACATCCAGGCCGATCCCCGGGTGCGGGTCCGGATCGGGGGCCGCTGGCACACGGGCACGGCCCATCTGCTCCCGGGCGACGACGCCCGGGCCCGGCTGACGGCGCTGCCCCGCCTCAACAGCGCGGCGGTGCGGGCGCTCGGCACGGGGCTGCTCACGGTGCGGGTGGATCTGGACGACTGAGGCGCTCCCCGGCCGGCCCCTTCACCCCGGCCACACGATCGCCTGCAACTCGCTGTACGCGTGCAGGGCGTAACGCGCCGACGTCGCGGCCCACCCCGCTCTTCTCGAAGCCGCCGAACGGGGCCTCCATGGTGCGGCCGACGGTGTTGACGCCCACCTGGCCCGCCCGCAGCCGGCGGGCAACGCGGAAGGCGCGGGCCACGCCCTGGACCAGACGTGGTCGACGAGGCCGTGGTCGGTGTCGTCGGCCAGGGCGATGCCCCCCTCCTCGTCCTCGAAGGGCAACGACCACGACCACCGGGCCGAAGATCTCCTCCCGGACCACCCGCATCTCGGGCGTGCCGTCCGCGAGGAGGGTGGGCGCGACATGGAAGCCCCGGTCGTACGGCGGGCGTTCGCCCACGGCTGGTAGCCGGCGCCCTCCTTGCGGCGGTGCGCACGGGTCCCCGACCGTCAGCCGCCGCGCCTGGGTGGTCAGTTCGGACACCACACGGTCGTCCACACCCCGCTGGGCGATCACCCGGGTGGGCGCCGTGCAGATCGCCGCTGCTCGACGAGGTCTCCATGCCGGTCACCGTAGCGCCGACCTGACGGACCGCCAGTGCACCGGGAGCCGCTCGGCGTGAATCCGCACCACCCGAGATGAGAAGAGCATGTGTGGACCCTGTGACACACAGCACCACGACCGTGATCGCCGTCTCCCATGGCTGACGCATCCGCCATGAACAAGGCAAACTGGCCTCTCGATTGTGGACGTTCGGCAGGGTGCCAGGGGGCAGCGATGGACGGTGTACCGCGAGTGCCGAAGCAGCGGAGTGCCGAGGAATCGGCGGCTCTGCGCTTCGGCGTACTCGGACCGGTGCGCGCCTGGCGCGAGGACGAACCGCTGGCCACCGGCTCCCCGCAGCAGCGCGCCCTGCTGGCCGCACTGCTGCTGCGCGAGGGACGCACGGCGACGGCGTCCGAACTGATCGACGCGCTCTGGGGCGACGAACCGCCGCCTCGGGCACTGGCGGCCGTACGGACCTATGCCTCCCGGCTGCGCAAAGTCCTCTCCCCCGGCGTTCTGGTCAGCGAGTCCGGCGGATACGCGGTACGCCTGCCGGACGCCCGCTCCCTGGACCTCGCCGCCGCCCGGGAACTGGCCGCGGAAGCGGAGAAGGCGAAGAACTCCGGGAACCTCGGCCAGGCCCGGCGCGCCCTGAACGAGGCGCTGGCCCTGTGGGACGGCGAGCCGCTGGCGAACATCCCCGGACCGTACGCCGAGACACAGCGCACACGCCTGGAGGAATGGCGCCTCCGACTCCTCGAATCCCGCCTGGACATGGACCTCGAACAGGGCTGCCACGCGGAAGCGGTCTCCGAACTGACGGCCCTGACCGCGGCGCACCCCCTGCGCGAACGCCTCCGCGAACTGCTGATGCTGGCGCTGTACCGCTCCGGCCGCCAGGCGGAGGCACTCGCGGTCTACGCCGACACCCGCCGCCTGCTCGCCGACGAACTCGGAGTCGACCCCCGCCCCGGCCTCAAAGACCTCCAGCAGCGAATCCTGCAGGCCGACCCCGGCCTCGCGGAACCGTCGGCACCCGCGCCGGAGCCGCCCGCGGCCCCCGTCCGCCCGGCGCAACTCCCGGCGACCGTCCCCGACTTCACGGGACGTGCCGCCTTCGTCGCCGAGCTGAGCGAGGTGCTGGCATCGGCGGACGGCCGGGTGATGGCCGTCTCGGCGCTGGCGGGAATCGGCGGCGTGGGCAAGACGACCCTCGCGGTCCACGTCGCGCACCAGGCCCGCTCGGCCTTCCCGGACGGACAGCTCTACGTCGACCTCCAAGGCGCGGGCCCGCGAGCGGCGGAACCGGAGACGGTCCTGGGTTCCTTCCTGCGCGCGCTCGGCACCGCGGACTCCGCGATCCCCGACTCGCTGGAGGAACGGTCGGCCCTGTACCGCTCGGTGCTCGACGGCCGACGCGTCCTGGTCCTGCTGGACAACGCCAAGGACGCGGCCCAGGTACGTCCGCTGCTGCCGGGAACGGAGGGCTGCGCGGCCCTCGTCACCTCCCGGGTCCGCATGCTGGACCTGGCCGGCGCGCACCTGGTGGACCTGGACGTGATGTCCCCGGACGAGGCGCTGTCGCTGTTCACGAAGATCGTGGGCGAGGAGCGGGTGGCCTCCGAGCGGAAAGCGGCGCTGGACGTGGTGGCGGCGTGCGGCTTCCTGCCCCTGGCCATCCGGATCGCCGCGTCCCGCCTGGCGGCACGCCGCACATGGACGGTCTCGGTCCTGGCGGCGAAGCTCGCCGACGAACGCCGCCGCCTGGACGAACTCCAGGCGGGCGACCTGGCGGTGAAGGCGACCTTCGAACTGGGCTACGGCCAACTGGAGCCGGCCCAGGCCCGCGCCTTCCGCCTCCTGGGCCTGGCGGACGGCCCGGACATCTCCCTGGCGGCGGCCGCGGCGGTGCTCGACCTCCCGGTGGAGGACACGGAGGACCTGCTGGAGTCGCTGGTCGACACCTCCCTGCTGGAGTCCGCGGCCCCGGGCCGCTACCGCTACCACGACCTGGTCCGCCTCTACGCGCGTGCCTGCGCGGAACGGGACGAACAGCCGCCGAGCGAGCGGGACGCGGCGATGTCGCGACTGCTGGACTTCTACCTGGCGACCGCGGCGGGGGTGTACGCCATCGAACGGCCCGGGGACCGGCTGGTGGACCACCTCCAGCGGACCGAATACCCGGGGCTGACGTTCGAGAACCGGCATCAGGCACAGGACTGGCTGTACGCGGAGGCGGTCTGCCTGCTCGCCTGCATACGCCAGTTCGGAACGTCCGGAACGCTGCTCCGCGCCATCGACCTCCTCTGGGCGGCCGTCGACCTCTCGGAGTCCGGTGCCAACGCCAGGGAATACGAAGCCGTGGCCATCACCCTGCGCGACGCCGCGCGCTCCGGCCAGGACCGGCGGACACAGGGCCGCGCCTCCGCCGTCCTCGCCGTCGCCCACCACCTTTCCGGGCGCTTCGCGGAAGCGGACGACGCGGCACGCGAGGCCCTCCGGCTCGCCGAATCGCCGACCGACCCCCTGGCGCGGTGCTGGGCGGCCAACATCCGCGGCGCCATGGCCTTCTACCAAAGCCGGTACGCGGACGCCGAACGGCACATGGAGCAGGCCCTGGCGGACTTCCGGGACTGCGCGGACCCGGCCGGAGAAGCGAGCGTCCTGTGCAACCTCTCGCGTATCCACCTCGCCACCGGCCGGCCGCGCAGCGCCGTGGTGCTCGCCCAGCAAGGCGTCGCGACGTATGAGGCGCTGGGGCACGCCCTGAAGGGCGCCAACGGTCGCTACGCCCTCGGTATGGCCCTCACCCAGAACGGGTTGTACGGGGAGGCCACCGATCAGTTGCACGAGGCCCTGAAGGTCTTCCGGGACAGCCGCCAGCGCCTCTGGGAGGGCATGACCCTGCTCAGGCTCGCCGAGGTGGACCTGGCGGCACAACGCCCCGCACAGGCCTCGACCAACGCCGAGGCCGCCTTGACCGTGCTGCGCGGCATCGGCGGCGAGTGGCGGCGTGGCAATGTCCTCACCGTGCTGGGACGGGCGCTCAACGGAATAGGGCAGTCGGGAAGGGCCCACGTGTGCTGGCAGGAAGCCCTCGCCATCTACGAGGCACTGGGCTCCCCCGAGGCCGAGACCGTCCGGGCCCTGCTGGCACCGGCCGCTGCCGCGTAGCCCCGGACGGCGTTCATCGTTCGTTTATCGCCACAGGGCACTCTTGTCCTGTCGATCCGTTACGTCGGGGGCGGACGGATCGCCGACGAGGTCGCCCAGCCCGCGGTCCAGGGTGAGGCGACCCGGTAACTCGCCCGGCCGTCCATTCGGGGGAACGGCCGGGCGGCCCCCATTTTCAGTCGGTTCACCAGGGGAGGAAGCACCATGAGCGACACCACGAAGGACGAGCCGGTCGTCGACCCGGACAACGTCCACATCACCGACGCCAAGGACGAGGGCACGGTCAAGCCGGACAACGTCCACATCACCGACGCCAAGGACAACGGCATCTTCAAGCCGGACAACGTCCACATCACGTCCGACCCCAGCTAACGCCCCGACAGGCGCTAGACCTTCCTCCCACACGGGGATCGGCCGCGGCGGCGCGGAGGGGGAGCCGCCGCGGCCGAGGCGTGTCCGGGCCAGGGGCGCTGCGACGTCCACGTCGTTCCCCTGAGATGCCGGGCTGTCCACAGGCACAGCGGGGTCCGCGGGATCTCTGCGATCTTGGCGATGTGACTCCTCCTCCGGCTGAAGCCGGGGGCTTCTCGCTATGCCTGGTTGGCGTGACGACGGGCCAGCCCGGCCCGTAGAACGTTCAGGGCGCCCACCGTGTCCGCGTGCGCGCTGTGGCCGCACGAGACGCAGTGGAACTTCTCCTCGCCACTCGGCTCCGGGCCGTGCAGTTGCTCAAGCCGCAACTCGTCGTGAGCCACCGCTCGGCGGCGGCCCTCTGGCGGATCGAGACCCTCACCCCGGCCACCGCTACGCCACTGGAGTGCACCGACCCCGAGCCCACCCACCGTCCCGAGGGCAAAGACGTACGCGTGTATCGCATCCCCCTCCCCCGCGTCGAGGTCGTGGAGCGGAGCGGACTACGCGTCACCGAGGTCCCCCGCACCCTCGCCGACCTCCTCCGAACCGGCCCCAGGGACGACGCCCTCGTCGCCGTGGAGTCGGCGCTCGGCCGGCGGAACGTCGGCACGGTGCACCGCGCGCCGCTCACCACCCCAGCCGCCCTCGCCGTCGCACTCGAAGCCCCTCTCCTCGGCGCCACCAGGGCCCGGAACTGGCTGAAGCTCGCCGATCCCGGCTCCGGTTCACCCGCGGAGACCATCGCCCGCCTGCGCATGTTCGACGCCGGCCTCCGCCCCGAAACCCAGACCGAGCTGCACACCCCGGACGGCTCGCGTCCTCGTAGTAGCCCTGCGTGAGGTGGAAGCCTCGGACCAGGATCTCCACGGGAGCGCCTGGGGCAGAGGTTCGCCCTTGGGGTTCGCCACCCTCACTTTTCTGTGCCGGGGATCGCCCTTTCCCGAGGTCGCCGGATCAGTGACGGGTCGTCGCCGTGACGGTGCATCGTCACGAAGCCGCCGGCCTCCGACAGGCCGTATGCCGTCAGGACCGTCTCGACGGCGAGTTCGCCGCGCAGGCGTTCCACCGGGCGGAGCGGCACCACTGCCGCTCCCGTCACCACCAGGCGTAGTGACGTGAGGTCGTGCGCGTTCCGGGAGGGGTGGTCAGGGGCCGCGGCCTTCGCGCAGGCGCCGCTGCTGATCGCGCTCGGGAAGCTGCCGCCCGAGCAGCGGGCGGAGCTGTTCGCCGCGCGGCGGACGGGGGCCACCGGGTGAGGTGAGTGTCCCGGCCGGCCGCCACCGCGTGGCACCACGCGCGCGCTCCGCGTTCACGCCGGGGACGGCCGGCGTCCCCTCCGGCAGGTCCGGGCGACGGCGGCCGTACGGCTCAGGCCGTCCGCGCCGTGCCCGTCCCCTTCTCGGCGTCCAGTGCGTACACACAGCGGTCCTTGCTGCACGCGTACACCACGCCGTCCTTCACCACGGGCGCGCCGGTGATCTCCCCGCCGGTGGCCAGCTTCCAGCGCAGGCGCCCGTCGTCGGCCTTCAGCGTGTACAGCAGGTGGTCCGTGGAGCCGAAGTGGATACGGCCCTCCGCCACCGCCGGGGTGCCCACGATGTCGCCGCCCGCCTGGAAGCGCCACTTCGGGGTGCCCGTGACCGCGTCCAGGGTGTACAGGCCCCTGCCGCTGCCCACGTGGACGTGTCCCGCGGCGACCAGCACCGGGTCGATCGCGGCCCGTGCCTCCGTCGCGATGCGCCAGCGGTCGCGGCCGTCCGCGGCGTCGAGGGCGTACACCGTGCCCAGGTAGTCGGCGAGGTAGATGCCGCCGCCGGTGACGGCCGGGCCGGGCGCGAAGGCCGGCGGGCTCAGGAACACCGCCGGGGCCTCGAAGTGCCAGCGCAGCATGCCGGTCGCGACCTCGATGGCCAGGACCCGGGTGCCGGCCGAGACGTACACACAGCCGTCCGCCGCCTGGGTCAGGCGCACCGGGACCCCGCCGCAGGACGCCGCGTCCCCGATCGGGTACGACCAGCGCTCCTCGCCCGTACGCGCCTTGAGGGCCCGCAGCCGGGCGTCCTGCCAGACGTACACCGTGCCGTCATGGACCAGCGGCCCGGCCTCCGGCGACTCGAAGTCGGTCTGGGCGCCGCTGATCTCCCACAGCTTCTGCCCGTTCGACGCCGCCCACGCCTGTACGCCGCCGCCGCGGGTCCCGGTGACGACCGTGCCCCGGTCGGCCTTGAGCGAGTACACCCAGCCGTCCACGGACAGCCGCCACAGGTCCGTGCCCTCGCGGGCATCCAGGGCGTAGAGGGTGGGGCCGTCCGAGGCGTGGACCCGGCCGTCGGCGACCGCCATCGACCATGCGACGTCGCGGGTCTTGAAGCGGCGGCGGCCCGTCGCCACGTCCAGGGCGTGCACTTCGAAGGAGGTCACGTACACGAGGTCGTCGGCGACCGCCGGCGTGCCCCAGACGTCGTTCGACATACGGAAGCGCCACGGGCGCCAGCCGGAGGCCGTCTCCGGGGGCGGGGGCGCGATCGCGGGGGCGGCTCCGGCCGCTCCGTTGACGCCGCCGGCCGGGCGGGACCAGGACGCGGCGAGACCCGCCTCGGGGGGAGGCGCCTTCACGGCGGCCGCCCGCGCGTCGGCGACTCTCGGGCCGGGGCCGATCGGCACCGCCGCGCCCGCGAGCCGCACCGGTCCGGCGTCGGGTGCGCCGACCGGCACCGGCATCGGGTCGTACGACGGCGGGGGCGGCACCGCGGGCCGTCCGCCGCCCCCGCCGCTGCGGCCGGCGGGGACGGGCGGCTTGGCCGGCGGGCGTCCGCCACGGCGGGCCTCGATCAGGGTGACCGCCTTCTCGGGCAGCCACGCGGAGGCCGTACCGCTGTCGTCGGAGCCCGAGCCGAAGAGGTGGGGTGCGAGCTGGGCCTGGAGGTCGGCCGGGTTGGGGCGGCCGGTGGCCTCCATCTGCATGCAGGACTCGATGAGCGGGCGCAGCTCGTCCGGCAGGCCGGACAGGTCCGGGCCCTCGCGCAGCAGCATGAAGACGGTCTCGACGGGGTTGGCGCCGTGGAACGGGGGATGTCCGGTGGCCGCGAAGACGAGCATCGAGCCGAGCGAGAAGACATCGCTCGCGCCGGTCACGCTGCGCGAGTCCTTCGCCTGTTCGGGGGACATGTAGGCGGGTGTGCCGACCGCGACGTTCGTCATCGTCAGGCGCGTGTTCGATACGCCGGAGGCGATACCGAAGTCGATCACCCGGGGGCCGTCCTCGACGACGAGGACGTTCGACGGCTTGAGGTCACGGTGGACCAGGCCCGCCCCGTGGATGGACTGCAGCGCCTCCGCCACGCCCGCGGCCAGCCAGCGCACCGCCTGGGCCGGCAGCGGTCCGCAATCGGTCACTATCTCCTCGAGGGAGGGCGCGGGCACATAGGCGGTGGCGAGCCACGGCACGGCCGCGCGCGGGTCGGCATCGACCACGGCCGCCGTGTAGAAGCCGGAGACCGCCCGGGCGGCCTCGACCTCACGCGTGAAGCGCACCCGGAACAACTGGTCCTCGGCCAGCTCCGTGCGCACCGTCTTGATCGCCACGCGCCGGCCCGACGCCGAGCGCGCGAGATAGACCAGCCCCATACCGCCGGCACCCAGCCGTCCCAGCACCTCGAACGGCCCGATCCGCCGCGGATCGTGCTGCGTCAGCTGATCCACCACTTGCCTGCCACCTCCCCGTACGGGTCGCGTCATCCGCCTCGTGCACGCGACCCCGTGCAGCGTCTCACCACCGCACCGCCGTGGCGGCACGCACCCCGATTCTTCCTGTCCGGGCCACCGGTTGCGAACCCGGGGGCGGATCGGGGTGTCTCAGGACAAAACCATGCCGAGCGCTTCCGGGGAAGCGGGCGACCGCATGATGGAACGCCCGACGCGCCCCGGAAATGCCGCCCTGGGGGGCGCCGCGGCGCCCCCCGCTACCGCTGGAGCAGCGCGAAGGACGCCCCCTGATTGTCCGTGACGACCGCCACCCGTCCGTACGAGGCCTCGAACGGCGGTACCTGTACCCGGCCCCCCAGCCGGACCACCGCCTCGATCGCGGCCGCCCCGTCCTCGACGCCGAAGTGGACGAGGAAGTGGGGCGGCATCTCGGCGGGAAAGATGTCCTGGACCGGCGCGCGCCCGAAGTCGGGTACGGCACCCGGCCCGAACAGGGCATCGTGGAAGAGTCCCGTGTAGAAGGTGTTCGCGGCGGCGGTGTCCCGCGTGTACAGCTCGGACCAGGTGAAGCAGCCGGGCTCGTGCCGCTTGCCGAAGCCCGGGTGGGTCCCGGCCTGCCACAGCCCGAACACGGCGCCCTGGGGGTCCGTGGTCAGCGCCATGAGGCCGAGGCGGTCCAGGGGGGTGGGCGGGACGATCACCTGGCCGCCGGCCGCCCGGATCCGCCCGGCGAGCGCGGCGGCGTCGGGCGTCGCGAAGTACACCGTCCACACGGTGGGCATCCGTCCGTCCCGCTTGCGGACCAGCGCGGCCACCGGTTCGCCGTCCAGGCGTGCCCACACGGTGGAGCCGTACGCCTCCTCGAAGGTCCACCCGAAGAGCCCACCGTAGAACCGCTTGCCCGCGTCCAGGTCCGGCAGCTGGACGTCGACCCAGCAGGGGACGCCCTCGGGGAAGGCGGTGCCGCCCGGAGACGAGGCGCCCGGGCGAGCGGCGCCGTGCGCGGCAGAGGCGTCGTCCCCCGATGACGGGGACGACGGAGGCGACGGCTGATTTTCGGCCATGCCGCCAAGTTAAAAGGGATTCTCGCGGAGCGCGCGCGCATGTACTCCCTTCTCACCAGCCACGAAAGCACTCATCCGCCCCTCCACTCCCCATTTGCAGTCGGCCGAATCGCGCTCCCATCACCCCTCGGTAAGCTGACGGCATGACAGGACAAGTGCGTACCGTCGACGGCCGTGTGGCCGGCCGGCGTGGGCAGGCGACCCGGCAGAAGCTGCTCGACTGCCTCAGCGAGATGCTCAGCTCATCGCCTTACCGGGACGTCAAAGTCATCGATGTCGCCCGGAAGGCGGGGACGTCTCCCGCCACCTTCTACCAGTACTTCCCGGACGTCGAGGGCGCCGTCCTGGAGATCGCCGAGCACATGGCCACGGAGGGCGCCGGGTTGACCGGTCTGCTCGAGGGCCGCTCGTGGGTCGGCAAGGCGGGCTGGCAGACCGCGCAGGAACTCGTGGACGGTTTCCTGGAGTTCTGGCGCAGGCACGATGCGATCCTGCGGGTCGTCGACCTGGGCGCGGCCGAGGGCGACAAACGCTTCTACAAGCTCCGCATGAAGATCCTGAACTCGGTGACCAGCTCCCTCGCGGACTCGATCGCCGAACTCCAGTCCAAGGGCAGGGTCGACAGGGAGGTGCACCCGGCGGCCGTGGCCGGCGCGCTCGTGGCGATGCTCGCCTCCGTGGCCTCCCACCAGAAGGGCTTCACGTCCTGGGGCGTCAAACAGGCCGAACTGAAGCCGAACCTGGCGCTGTTGGTGTACCTGGGCGTGACCGAGAAGAAGCCGACGAGGTAGCCCGGCACCACACTTTTACCCCTGACCAGGCCGGCTCCTCGCGGTTCCGGCACTCGTTCTGTCATACGGGCGGTGGTCCACTCCGGTGGGCCACCGCCCGCTGCTCATGGGCGCGTCATGGGCAGCGGGCGGTCCTCCACCACGTGCTTCATCACCAGGGTGGACGTCAGTCGCTGCACGCCCGGCAGGGTGGCCAGGCGCTCGTCGTAGAGCCGCTGGAAGGCGGCGAGGTCCACGGTCGCGATCCGCAGCAGATAGTCGGGGTCGCCGAACAGCCGCTGGGCCTCCAGGACGTGCTCCACCTCGCTCAGCGCCCGCTCGAACCCGGCGACCGTGTCCCGGTCCTCCTGGCGCATCGAGACGAAGACCAGCGCCTCGAAGTTCAGCCCGACGGCGGCCGGGTCCACCACCGCGCGATAGCCGCGGATCGCGCCGTTGCGCTCCAGCTCGCGCAGCCGACGGTGGCACGGCGACACACTGAGCCGCACCCGCGCCGCCAGCTCGGTCACGGTCAGCCGCCCGTCCTGCTGAAGCTCGGCAAGGATTTTCTGGTCCACGGAGTCCATGGGGAAAATCCTCCCCCAGGCGACCCGATCCTGAGGAAACTTCGGAAACACTTTCGGCCTGTTCATGCCTAATGTCACCCCCATGAACATGGGAGCGATGGTGTCCTTCCTCGCCGTTGACCTGCTGCTGGTGTGCGTGCCGGGGGCCGACTGGGCGTACGCGATCGCGGCGGGCCTGCGCGGGCGGTCGGTGGTGCCGGCGGTGGGGGGCCTGGTGGCGGGGTACGCGGTGCACACGGCACTGGCGGCGGCGGGGCTCGCGGTCCTGGTGGCGGGGTCGCCGGGGCTGCTGACGGCGTTGACGGTGGCGGGGGCCGGGTATCTGGTGTGGCTCGGGTGGGGGGTGCTGCGCCGGCCGGGCACTCCGGGCGCGGCCGTCGGGGAGGCCGCCGACGCGCGCCGGGCCCGGGTCTTCCTGCGCGGCGCCGGCATCAGCGGCCTGAACCCCAAGGGCCTGCTGCTCTATCTCTCCGTGCTGCCGCAGTTCCTGGTCACGAGGGGGGCGCGGCTGCCGGTGGCGGTGCAGACGGGGGTGCTGGGCCTCGCGCACATGGCGTGCTGCGCGGCCGTCTACCTCACCGTCGGGGTCCTGGCCCGGACGGTCCTGGCGGCCCGGCCCGCCGCGGCCCGCGCGGTCACCCGGACGAGCGGGGCCGCGATGCTGGGGATCGGCGGGTTCCTGCTGGTGGAGCGACTGGCGACGCTCTGAGGGGCGTGGTGGGACGCCCTGGGCGGGGGGACCCGGAACATGGGGAGGGGGAGGACCGCTGGATGAGGGCTGGCAACTGGTGATCGAGCGAAGTTCGAAGGCCACGTCCAGGGGCGTGGTGTACGGCGGCCGCGAGCAGGGAGTGGGATCCCCAAGTGCAACACTCTTCCCGGATGTGCTGCAGTTCGGCCGGTACACAATCTCCGTCCCCCTCGTAGCGTGGGGACGGTGGCACTGGGGCGATGAGCCGGAGCCGGGCCGGGAGTGTGCGCCCACACCCGTACCCGGACCACGGTGCGCGCCCGCGCCTGTACCCGGACCAGCGGCGTGCGCCGACGCCCACACCCGGTCCGCGCTCTCGGCCCGGACGGGGCTCGCCCGGCACCGCCGGACCCGGCGGCGATACTCAGGGCATGGGAACGGATCTTCACGAGCTGCTCAGGTCCCTTCGGGTCTGGGACGTCGAGCTGCCCTCCTTCGACCCGGCGACGGCGCCCGCGGACCCGCTGGCGCTGTTCACGCGGTGGTTCGCGGAGGCGGTGGCGGCGGGGCAGCCCGAGCCGCACACGATGTCGCTGGCGACGGCGGACGCCGACGGCACACCCGACGTGCGCATCGTGATGCTGCATGGAGCGGACGCGCGGGGGTGGGCGTTCGCGACGCACGCGGACAGCCGCAAGGGCCGGCAACTGGCGACGCGACCGTATGGCGCCCTGGGCTTCTACTGGCCCGCCCAGGGCCGCCAGATCCGGGTGCGCGGGCCGGTCACGGCCGCGCCCGCGGCGGAGGGGCAGGCGGATCTGCACGCTCGTTCGACCGGGGCGCTGGCCGCGGCGCTCACCGGTCGCCAGAGCGAAGTGCTCGGCTCGGCGGAGGAGTTGGCACGGGCGTCGCGGCAGGCGTGGGAGCGGGCGCGGCGCGAGCCGGACGCCCCGGTCCCGTCCTGGACGCTCTACCGGCTCAGGCCCAAGGAGGTGGAGTTCTTCCAGGGGGACGCGGGCCGCCGGCATGTACGCCTGGCCTACCGCCGCGAGGGCGAGGGGTGGGCCCGGCACCTGCTGTGGCCCTGACGCGCGTCCCGTGACCGCGCTTCCGGGTCCGGCGGAGCTCCGGCGTCCGGCCACCCGCCCAGTAAAGCTTCGCCAGGCAGCCCCACTACGAGAGATCCGGTTCCGGGTCGGCCGCGATACGGGCGTGGAGGTGCGCGTCGCGGAACGCGTCCCGCCGGCCGCTCTCGAACATGGCGCCGCGCATCGTCCCCTCGTAGCGGAAGCCGCACCGTTCCGCGATGCGGCAGGACGCCTCGTGGCCCAGGGCGTGGCCCAGTTCCAGGCGGTTGAGGCCCAGGTCGGTCAGGGCCCAGTGGGCGGCGACGGCCAGGGCGCGGGCGGCGACGCCCTGGCCCCGGGCCTCGGGCAGCACCCAGTAGCCGACGCGGGCGACGCTCAGTGCGTGATCGATCATGCCGACGCTCATGTTTCCCAGCGTCGTACCGGTCGCCGCGTCCGTGATCCGGTACGAGGCGCTCGTCCCGTTCGCCGCGCCCACCGCCTTCGACCGCAGCGACCGGCGCGCGTCGGCCCGGTCTCGCACGATCCCCAGCGGAGTGTTCCACCGCACGAAATCCGGGTCGGTCAGCCCACGGAACCACGCGTCCACGTGCTCCTCGGACTCCGGGTCCCAACTGGTCAGCCGCAGGCCGTGGCCCTGCAGTTCGGGGAACGGGGACGGGTCGGGGGACTTCCGGTGTATCTCGGTCATCGGACCATTCAATCAACCCGCCGGCCGCGCTCACCGTCCCGGCGACCGGAACGCCGGCGCCCCCTCCCGGAACGCCGCCTCCAGCGCCATCCCCAGGTGTGGAGGGTGGCGTGCCCGCTCGCCCGCTCCGCGGTCACGTCCTCGCTCCAGCAGTACGCAGAACTCCCGCGGGTAGCGGTGCGCGCGTCCGCAGGCCGCGCAGCGGCGGATCAACAGCCGCCCCTCGGCTGCCGCGTCCCCGTGGGCGCGGGTGAAGGCGTCCACGTCGGGGGCGTCGTAGCGCCCGCTCATCGGAGCAGTCCCCGCGCGCTGTCCACCGACCACGCCTGCCACGCCATCCCGAACAGCCCGAGCCCGACGCGGAGCACGGCGAGTCATTCCGCGCCGGTGAGCCGGATCGTGTCCATGAAGCGCCCTCACCCCACCCTCACCAGCCATCCATCTGACGGTCCGTCATGTCCGTCAGTTCAGCGCACGGACGGCGGCCGCGCAGGAGGCGGTCTCCCACGAGACGGCCACGCGTGAAGCGATCACGTCGCGACGCACAAGGCGGTCACGGAGAACCCTTTTCGCTCACCGCGACCGCCGCGAATCGGCACAGCTCCGATCGTATGCCGCCAGTTCCGCACACCATTTCTACAGCCGTGATCAATTCGCAACCGATTTCGATCTTGACCGAGACCCATCAACCACCAACGGGATTACGCTCCCGCTCATGGCCGACTCGACTGCTCCTTCGCCGCACCCCGCGGTGCCCGTCCACGAGGACCGGCCGGTCTACGTCATCGGCGGCGGACCGGGCGGCCTGGCCGCCGCCTGCGCGCTGCGCGCCCGGGGCGTACGGGCCGTCGTGCTGGAGAGGTCCGACCGCGTCGGAGCGTCCTGGCGGCGCCACTACGACCGGCTACGTCTGCACACCACCCGGCGCCTCTCGGCCCTGCCCGGGCTGCCGATGCCGCGGTCCTTCGGGCGGTGGGTGTCACGCGACAACGTGGTGCGGTACCTGGAGAAGTACGCCGAGCACCACCAGTTGGAGATCGTCACCGGCGTCGAGGTCTCGCACGTCGAGCCCGCCCCGGACGGCACCGGCTGGCTGCTGCACGCCACCGGGGGCCGCCGGCTGACCGGCAGCGCGGTCGTCGTCGCCACCGGTTACAACCACACCCCGCGCGTGCCCGACTGGCCCGGTCTCGACGCCTACACCGGCGAGTTCCTGCACGCCGGCGAGTACCGCGACGCGCGGCCCTACGCCGGGCGCGACGTCCTCGTCGTCGGCGTCGGCAACACCGGCGCCGAGATCGCTGTCGACCTGGTGGAGGGCGGGGCCTCCCGGGTGCGGCTGTCGGTACGGACACCGCCGCACATCGTGCGCCGCTCGACCGCCGGATGGGCCGCCCAGTACACGGGGGTGCTCGTCCGCCGGCTGCCGGTGCGGCTCGTCGACCGGCTGGCTGGTCCGATGGCGAAGCTGAGCGTGCCCGATCTGTCGGCGCACGGGCTGCCCCGGCCCGGCACCGGGCTCTACAGCCGGGTCAACGAGGGTTCCATCCCGGTGCAGGACGTCGGGCTCATCGAGGCCGTGCGCAGGGGGCGGGTCGAGATCGTGGCGGCCGTCGAGGGGTTCGAGGGCGACAAGGTCGTCCTCGCCGACGGCAGCCGGGCCGAGCCGGAGGTGGTGATCGCCGCCACCGGGTACGTCCGCGCGCTGGAGGATCTCGTCGGCCACCTCGGTGTCCTCGACGCCCGCGGCAAGCCGGTCGTCCACGGCGCCCGCACCCCCCGCACCGCCCCCGGCCTCTACTTCACCGGGTTCACCAATCCGGTCAGCGGCATGCTCCGCGAACTGGCCCTCGACGCCCGGAAGATAGCGAAGGCCGTGGCGCGCCACGTGGACCGGGCCCGCGCCACCGGCTGACACCACCGGGGCGCAAGAGCCTGCGGGCTACGGACCTGCGCCGTTCTCCGGCTCCCCGCGTCTGACCGCTGCCACGGCGTGGATCGACTGTGCGATCCACGCCGTGCACACGGGCGGGGACCAACTGATCGTGGTGGGCCGGGTGGGGTCCTCGGGACCGGCGACGGCGCGGACGCTCCGCCGCTGTTCCACCAGGGCCGCTTCCTGGAGGGATGCGGGGAGTCAGGCGCGCTCGGGGAGTCCGGCACGGTCCCCGGCTCACCGGGCACGCCCCCCGTCTCCCCGGTCAAGCTCCGGGATGCGCGGTCACGCGAGCGCCGGCACGCCCGCCGGCCGGCGGCGGATCACCAGTGCCATCAGGGCCGCCGCCGCGCACAGGGCGCCCGACGCGTACCAGACGACGTCGTAGGAGCCGAACACGTCCCGCGCGACGCCGCCGAGGAACGCGACCAGGGCGGCGCCGACCTGGTGGGAGGCGAGGACCCAGCCGAAGACGATGGCGCTGTCGTCGCCGTACTGCTCCCGGCACAGCGCCAGGGTCGGCGGGACGGTGGCCACCCAGTCCAGGCCGTAGAAGACGATGAAGAAGATCATCGGGGGGTGGACGGCGGGAGCCAGCAGCATGGGCAGGAAGAGCAGGGAGATCCCGCGCAGGGCGTAGTACACCGCGAGCAGCCGGCGCGGTTCGAAGCGGTCCGTGAACCAGCCCGAGGCGATCGTGCCCATGACGTCGAAGACGCCGATGACCGCGAGCAGCGAGGCGGCCGCCGTGATCGGCATGCCGTGGTCGTGGGCCGCCGGCACGAAGTGGGTCTGGACCAGGCCGTTGGTGGAGGCGCCGCAGATCGCGAAGGTGCCGGCCAGCAGCCAGAACGGCCCCGTGCGCACCGCCGAGAGCAGCACGGTGACGGCCCGGCGAGCGGCACCGGGCACGGGTTCCGGCCGGGGCACGAACGCGGGCGCGCCGTACGGCTTCTGGCCCACGTCCGCCGGATGATCCCGCAGCAGCAGCCAGACGAAGGGGATGACCGCGAGGGCGGCGAGGGCCACCGTCACCGCGGCCGGGCGCCAGCCGTGGCCCTGGATCATCCAGGACAGCAGGGGCAGGAAGATGAGCTGTCCGGAGGCGGACGCGGCGGTGAGGATGCCGCTCACCAGGCCGCGGCGCGTGGTGAACCAGCGGTTCGTGACCGTCGCCGCGAACGCGAGCGCCATCGCTCCCGTGCCCAGGCCGACGAGCAGGCCCCAGCAGAGCAGAAGCTGCCAGGCCGCCGTCATCCACACGGTCGTGCCGGAGCCGAGCGCGATGACCGCGAGGGCCACGACGACGACCCGGCGGATGCCGAAGCGGTCCATCAGGGCGGCCGCGAAGGGCGCGGTCAGTCCGTACAGCGCCAGGTTGACGGACACCGCCGCGCCGATCGTGCCGCGTGACCAGCCGAACTTGTGGTAGATCTTTGGGGCGCACAGCACGGTGAGCAGGCACAAGGGGGGCAGGACAGGTGGACGTCACCATCTACGTACGACTCAGCCTCGATCAGCACGGCGACGAGTTGGGTGTTCAGCGGCAGGAGGACGAGTGCCGGGCGTACGCCGCGGCTCGCGGCTGGACCGTACGAGAGGTGATCGCGGACAACGACGTCAGCGCCACCTCAGGCAAGGTGCGGCCGGGGTTCGAACGGCTGTTGGCATCCAAGCCGGACGTGATCCTTTGTTGGCACACTGACCGGCTCGTACGCAAGACGGAAGACCTGTTGCGAGTGATCGCACTGGGGATCAACGTCCACGCCATCCACGCCGGGCACCTGGACCTCTCGACTCCGGCTGGTCGAGCTACGGCCAAGACGGTCACGGCGTGGGCGGAGTACGAGGGTGAGCAGAAGGCACTACGGCAGAAGGCATCGAACCTTCAGGCGGCCAAGAACGGCACGCCGCACAAGACAGGCTTGCGGCCGTTCGGATACGCCGACGACTACGTGACCGTGGTCGAGGCTGAGGCAGAAGCGATCCGCAAGGGTGCCGAGATGGTTCTTCAGGGCGAGACCCTGGCGGCTGTCGCCCGCTTCTGGACCGACCTCGGTCTACTCGCTCCCCGCTCGTCGTCCGGCACGGCGAAAGGCGAGGCGAAGGGGTGGGGTGTGGGCGGAGTGAAGAAGGTGCTCATCTCCCCTCGGTACATCGCACAGGCCACCTACCACGGCGAAGTGGTGGGCGCGGGCCGGTGGCCCACGATCCTGGACGAGGTGACTCACTACGCCCTCGTGTCGGCACTGACGAACCCCAAGCGCTTCACGGGTGGTGCACGTACCGGCTCGGCCCCTCAGACCCTGCTCGCCGGACTGGCTACCTGTGAGCGATGTGGGGAGGCGGTGCGCGGCGGCATGTACCGAGGGACGCCGGTCTACCGCTGCGGACAGAAGCACGTACGCGTACCCCGAGAGCTGGCCGACAAGCGAGCCGGTAACGCCGTCCTGGCGCGGATCGTCTTCCCCGACTTCCTGCCCTGGGTCCTCGCCGCTCGACAGGAGGAGGGAGACGACTCGGCACACCTCCACCAGGAGGCGCAGACCCTGCGGGAACGGCTCGACGGGTTGGCCGTGGCCTACGCCTCGGGCTCCATCGCCCTGTCGCAGATGACGGCCGGTACCGAGGCGATCCGGGCCAGGCTCGACGAGATCGACGAGAAGCTGTCCGGTGTCACTGGCCTGCCCCCGATCGACCCCGTGTCGGGCATCGCTGGCCTGATTCAGGACTGGCCGAACACTCCGCTCCCCGTCCGTCGAGCGTGGGTCCAGTTCGTCACCACGATCACGATGTACCCCAACGGCTTCAAGAAGGCGGCGAAGATGACCGTGGACGACTACATGACCGTGGAGTGGAACCACACCGCCGACAAACCCGACGCGTAGCCTGCCCCGCTCAACTCGGGCCCCGCTCTCACCCGAGGGCGGGGCTTCGTCATGCCAGATCAGAAAGGCGGCGACTCTTGCCCTGCTCCTTGGAGCCGGTCGGTCAAGCCGTCGTAGTCGAAGTCCACCGGCAAGGGAGCTGAGTACGCGTCTCCGAACCAGCGTCGACACTGTTCCTCTTGCTTGACCTTGCCAAGGTCTACGAAGGACAAGGTGGGGGCCGAAGGCCCCCCAAGCGAGCGACCCCCTTCGTCTTCCTGCTGGGGGCCGCTCACGCGGCCCACCTTCGCCAGTTGCTTGCGCTCTTCGCCTTCCGGCTTGCTCTTCGCCGCTGGCTTCTCGCTCCTACCGCCGTCGCTCTTGAAGGTATGTAGGTTGTATGGCTTCTCAGCCATACCCCCCTGCTTCGGCAAGGTGAGTCGGTAGATCACTGGACCATCCGGCACCTTGCCGGTTTTCGTGAGCCAGCCAGCCTTACGGAGTCTGCCTACGATCTTGTTGACCGTCTGCTCTGGAGCCTTCCCGCCGTAGCCGAGTTCCCTGGCGATCGTCCCGCTCGACGGGCAAACGTTCTCGCCCGTCTCGTAGTCCGCGTACAGCGCCATGGCGACGCCGACCAACTTCTCTGCGTGCTTCATGTTCGAGCGCACCAGCGCACGACGCCATACATGTTCCTGTATCTCGGGCTTCCCTTCTTCGGAGACAACATCCACCCCGCCACCATCGCGGGGGGGGAACCGAAATTTACAGGGCGCGACAGGGAAAAGTGCAGGTCACTGCATGTGAGGCGCCTCTCAAAGCAGGCCTACCCTCGCTACTCTGGAGCCATGTCCAACGATCACGCCGATGACATCGGCCTCCGCTTCGCCCTCCAGGTCACCGGCTTCGAGCTGGCCACCGAACCGCCAGCCCCTGACACTCCGCTCGCGCGCATCCTGGCCTACGCTTCCGAGCACGGGTACGAGAACCTGACCGATGAGCACTTCGACATGGCGAAGCTGGGCCTGCTCTGAGTTCGATGGCACCTTCAATCACCGCTTCTGGGGCCTTAGTTGGCATGATGGTCTGTCATGAGCCTCACAGGTATCGCCGCAGTTCTTGCCCTCGCCGGCATCCCCGTGAGCGTGCTGGTCGCTCGCTGGCAGATGCGCACTGCACTGGCCCAGGCGGAGGCGAGCCACCGGACCGCCCTGGAGGCGGCGGAGGCGAGCCACCGGAGCACGCTGGAGGTCATGCGACAGCAGATTGAGGCCGAGCGTGATCGATGGATCTTGGACGCACGGCGGGCGGAGTACAGGCTTTTCCAGAACTCCTTGAACCAACTCCGTCGAGCCCTGGAGCGATCAGGTGCTGACGACAGCGAGATGCACGAGGCCCTGCACGAGGTGCACGACAGCAGTCACCGGATCGCGGAGGTGGGGCCAGACGAGGTGCACCGTATCGCCAAGTTCCTCCGAGAGCAGTGCTACGTCATGCACACCTGGCCCCGAGAGAGGCGCGTAGAACTGTGGAGGCTCCATGTTGCTCCAGCGCGCACGTCTCTTGATGAGGCGATCAACGAAGTGATCAGCAGGAGAAGCCCTGTGGACGCCCCCTCGGAATGACCCTGAAACCGTGGCGCAACCTTGGCCGCCAAGACACGGCGGTCGAGCAAGGCCCTTCAGGGGGTCATACCCCACCCCCTTCCGTCGCCGCCCTGTATGCGCGGCTGTGCGAGCCGTCGCCCGCCGCCCAGCGCCTCTTCGTCGCCAACGCCTCCCACGAACTGCGCACCCCGCTCACCACGATGCGGGCCTCCCTGGACGTGGCCCTCGCCAAACCGGGCCCGGTACCCGAGACCACGGCCACCCTGGCCGCCCGGATACGCGCCGAACTCGACCAGGTGGACCGGCTGTTGGAGAGCCTCCTCGTCCTGGCGCGCACCCAGCACGGCGAGTTCACCGACTCGGGACGGCTCGCCCTCGGCGAGCTCGCACTGACCGCCCTGGCCGGACGGGCGAAGGACATCGCGGCCAAGGGCCTGACGGTGCGCGAGAACCCGATCGACGACTCCGCGTGGGTGTGGGGCAGCCGGACCCTGCTGCGCCGCGTGGCCGACAACGTGATCGACAACGCGATCACGCACAACGACCTCGGGGGCTGGATCGGCGTCGCGGTACTGGCCGAAGGAGGCGATAGGGACGACGGCCGCGCCGTGTCCCTTGTCGTCGAGTCCGGCGGACCGGTCCTCGACCAGCGGCGGGTGGCGGACCTCGCGCAGCCCTTCCGCCGCCTCGGCGCCGACCGGACCGGCACCGGCCACGGCAGCGGCCTCGGCCTCTCCATCGTCGCGGCCATCACCGAGGCCCACCACGGCACCCTGGACCTGCGCGCCCTCCCCGACGGCGGCCTGCGCGTCACCGTCACCCTCCCCCGCCCAGGCGACAGGGCGACAAAAGACCCCACCACAGAGACGGACGTGGCGCGTTGAGAGTCCTGGTGGTCGAGGACGCCCGCCCCCTCGCCGAGGTCATCGCCGAGGGACTGCGCGACCAGGGCATGGCCGTGGACGTGGCTCACGACGGGCTCGACGCCGCAGCCAAGCTGGACATCAACGCGTACGACGTCGTCGTGCTCGACCGCGACCTGCCGGGCATCCACGGCGACACCCTCTGCCAGATGATCACCGAGCGGGACGGCCGCGTGATGGTCCTGATGCTGACCGCCGCCGACTCACCCGGCGACCGCGTCAGCGGCCTGACTCTGGGCGCCGACGACTACCTCGCCAAGCCCTTCCACTTCCCCGAGCTCGTCCTGCGCATCCGCGCCCTGGCCCGGCGCCGCCCCACAGCCCGGTCCCGCACCCTGCGTACGGCGGGCATCGAACTCGACCCGATGCGCCGCACCGCCGGCCGCGACGGCCGCCGACTCGACCTCTCCGTCAAGGAGTTCGCGGTACTCGAAGCCCTCCTGAACGCGAGCCCCGCCTTCCTCAGCAAGGAGGACCTCCTCGAACAGGTCAGGGACGAGCACGCCGCCCCGTTCACCAACACGGTCACGGTCACCATCAGCCGCCTGCGCCACAAACTCGGCGAGCCCCCGGTCATCTCCACCACACCCGGCGTGGGGCATCGGATCACCGACCCGGCTGCCCCACCCGACTGAGCAGTCAGCAGGGGCCGGCGGCCCGCGAGCGGAGGCCGCGTTCGGTGCACCCGACTCCAGCCATCCGCGCAGCCGGCTTCGGAGACGGACAACTGGAATCCCGAAGAGTTGTCCACAGCCTGTGGAAAAGCTGGGCGTCACACCTTCCCGCAGTCGGCGATGCCCGAGCCCTTCACCGGCGGCACGGGAACGCCCGTGGCGCCGGTGGCGATCCTGCGGGAGGGCGCGACAGGGCCCCGCCCCGGGCGGCGGAGGCCATACCGCCGTGCGGCACCCGGGCGCGTACGCCGGTGCCGGGGCGCACTCGGGCGGCCGGCCCTACGTCCGCGGACTCCGCCGGCCCGCGCCGTACGCGGATTCCGGCCCAACCGCGCCGCGCCGCACACGGACGCCGCTGGACCCAGCCGTACGCGGATTCCGCTAGACCAAGCCGCACGCGAGGTCGGCGAGCGCCGCCTCCGCCGCGCACGCCCTGATCCGGGCGGCCACCCCGGTACAGCGGTCCACCTCGCACCAGATGCGCTTGCCCGCGCCCTCCGGGTCCCAGCCCCAGCGGTCGGCGAGGCCGTCGACGAGCTCCAGGCCGCGACCGCCGGTCTCGTCACCGCGCGCGTGCCGGGGCACCGGCGGGCGGGCACTGGTGTCGGCCACCTCGAGACGGACGGTGCCGCCCGGGGAGCCGGAGGGGTCGTCCCGGACACCCGTCAGCAGCAGGCGCAGCACGGCGGGGCAGCCGGTGTGCACCACGGCGTTGGTGACGAGTTCGGAGACGAGCAGGATCAGGGTCTCGGCCAGCGGCTCGTCCGCGCCTATCCCCGACCCGGCGAGCCGGGAGCGTGCCCAGCTCCGGGCTCGCCCCACCTCCGCGGGGTCGGGCCGGATCTCCAGCTGAACTTGAAGCACCTGCACCGCTCACACCATCCGAACCGGCGGACACATCGCCTCGCGCCTTGCGAGCGCCACGATCGTGGTCATCGTCTGCATGGCAGGAACCAGGATCACGCACCGTGATTCCCTTGCACGACAGCATGGTTGACGTACAGTCACCCCAACAAGCGCTTCGGGCATATTCCAGCGCGAAGGAGTACGCGTACGGCATACTGTGCGACGCCCGCCACGGGGAGTCGAACAGGCAGATGCGAGGGTCCGCACCGCCCCGCGAGCGCCACGCAGCAACGGATCCGGCGCCGCCCCAAGGGCCGCACCGGTAGCGCTCATGCTCGGAACCGCTCGCATCCCACACAAGGTACCGGAGCCCCGCGCTCACTCCGGTCTGTGACAAGTCACGCGTAGGACACAACCCGGTATCAACGCTCCGTAATTACGGAATGCCACAATCCGCGACATCCATAGCGGCTCATTCCGCAGAACGCCTGCACAGAGGCGTCCAGGCCGCCCCGGAGAGAAGATCATCGGCGAGGATGTCGTCACTCTGCGTAGATTCTCCCGCACGGTGGGTTCGCACCCCGGATCGCTTCGGGAACAGGTGCACCCCGGACTCGGACACCGCGGGGTGCGGGACGTGGCGGTGATCGCACGGCCCGGCCGGGAGGGCGGCGAGCGGGTCTGCGCGGTGGTGATACAGCAGCCCGGCGCCCAGGGGTTGACCCTGGACGCGGTCGTCTCGTATCTGCGCGCCGAGGGGCTGTCGGTGCACAGGCTGCCGGAGCGGCTGGAGGCGGTGGACGCCCTGCCGCAGAACGACACCCTGCGGAAGGTGCTCAAGTACAGGCTGCGGGAGCGCTACTCCGGCACGGTGAAGTAGCGGGCGATCGCGGTCACGACCTCCGTCTCGCCGACCTTGCCGTCGCCGTCGGCGTCGAGCGCCGCGGCGGCCGCCCGGGCGATGTCCTCGCCCACTCCGAGCGCCGTGAGGACGCGCACGGTCTCCTGCACCGTGGCCCGGCCGTCGTGGTCACCGTCCGCGACGGCGAGCGCCGCGTGCAGGAAGGGGCGGGCGATCTCCGCGAACCGCTCGGGGTTGTCGCGCAGCCGCTTGACCGCGCCGCCCACGAACTCCTCGCGAGTGATGCGCTGGTCACCGTCCCGGTCCGCTATGCCGGCCATGCCCTGCCAGAACGCCTCGCCTCCGGCGTACAGGGCCTGCCCCTGCTCGGACCTGGCCGCGGTGCCGAACTCGGCGAGGACCGCCTTGGCCGCCGCGCTGAAGTCCTCGCGGTCGATGTAGCCGTTGCCGTCCTGGTCGAAGGTGGCGAACCGGGCGGCGATCCTGCGCTCGTACTCGGTGCTGACCATGGTGTTCTCGGGCCGCCTTACATGAGTCGGGGGTGCGTCTCGGACGGAGCGTACGACGCCGGGGGTGCGGCGGGCGGCGGAAAACGACGCTTGTACCAAGACCGCGGGAATTCCGGGACAACAGTGTGGCTGTCCTGGAGTGTTCCCTTGACGGGGGTGCGCCGGGCGCGTCGCGGGGGAGGTGATGGAGGCATACGGACGGAGCGTGCGGGTCACGGGCGGGGCGCACGGGCTGACGCGGGCGCCCGCGGGGGCGTACGCGGGTGGGCACGAGGCTCGGACGGGCCGTCGGCGTGGGCGCCCGCCCGGAGCGGCCGGTCTCGCACGGCTGCCTCTCTCACCAACGGCTCGTAAAGAGGGGCACATTGCCGCAAAAAGGCGTGCGCTGTCCGACGTGCCGACTACATTCAGGGAGGTGGGGACCACAGGCTGGGCCGGCACGACCGCAGGGGAGGGGCCGCATGACGGAGAAGGACGCTCCACCCCGGTGGGACCGCCGGATGCAGCGGCGCCTCGCCCGAGGCGAGGCGGCCGCGCTCGGCGAGTGCTACGACCGGTTCGCCTCGCTGGTGCACGGACTCGCCCACCGTGTACTCGGGGACGAGACGGCGGCCGACGACATCACCCGCGAGGTGTTCGCCCGCCTCTGGGACAACCCCGGGGAGTACGACCCGAAGCAGGGGCCCCTGCGCTCCTGGGTCGCCCTGCTGACCCACCGGCTCGCCGTGCGGCGGCTGCGCGCCACCGCGACCGCCGCCCTCGCCCGACACGGCCGGGGCGCCCCCGAGGAGCTGGAGCGCACGGTGCGCCGCGCCTCGGTCGCGGCCCGCGCGGACTACATCGTCACCTCCATGCCCATGCCGCTGCGCGCCGCCCTGGAGCGGGCCCACTTCCAGCGCCGGGACTACCGCCGGACCGCCGTCGACCTCGGCATCACGGCGGACGAGGCCCGGCGCCGCCTCCGCCTCGGCCTCCAACTGCTGTCCACGGCCTACGAGACGGACCCCTCGGGCGCCCCCCGCGAACCGGGGGCCGTGTGATGACGAGGGCGGAGGGCGCAAAGGAGGCGGGGCGTCACGAGGAGGCGGGGACGCGGGCGGCCCCCGCCCCGTCCGCAGGGCCGCTCGAGCGCGAGCACCGGGTGCTGCAGGCACTGCTCGGGGCCTGGGCGCTGGCCGCCTGTCCGGCGGAGGAGACGGCGGCCGTGGAGGAGCACCTCAGCGGCTGCGGCCCGTGCGCGGACGAGGCGCGGCGGCTGCGCGAGGCGGTGGGGCTGTTGCGGCGTCCCGGAAGCCTCGACCTCGATCCGGGTCTGCGCACCCGGGTCCTGGAGAGCTGCCTGGAACGGCGACCGCCCCGTATCCCGGTACCGGACTGGGCCGATCCGTACGACGCGGAGGCCGCACGCCTGGACGCGCTGCTCCAGGACATGGGCGACGCCGAGTGGCACGTGCCCGTACGGCTGCGGTGGTTCGACGGGACCGGGCCGGCGAGTCGTCGTACGACCGTCGCCGGGGTGATCGCCCATCTGCTCTCCGTCGACGGACTGGTGGCGGTGGCGCTGGGGCTCGGCGACCCGCTCGCGGGCACGACCGCCGAGTCCGCCACGCCGCAAGGGCGCACGGAGGCGTACTGGCGCGACGCCCGCTTCCCGCCGACCCGGTCCGTGCGCGTGCCCTGGCGGGAGCAGAGCCACCATCTGGTGCGGACGGCGTCCTTCACCGGCGGGTCCGGGGAACTCGCGGTGGAGTACGGCGGGTTCGCGCTGCCGCTGCACGACGCGATGCTGGACCGGGCCTTCGAGTGCTGGGTGCACGCGGAGGACATCGCGACGGCCGTCGACTACCCGTACGCGCCGCCGGCGCCGCGCCATCTGAACCGGATGATCGACCTGGCGGCGCGGATGCTCCCCGCCGCACTCGCGGCACGGCGGCAGGCCGGACCGGCCTCGCCCGCCCGCACCCGGCATCGGGTCCCGGCGGGCGAGCCCGGGCGCTGCCTGCGTCTGGAGATCGAGGGCGCGGGCGGCGGCGAGTGGCTGATCGCTCTCGGCTCTCCCCCGCTCTCGGCTTCTCCTCCACCGCACGAGGTGGCACACGTCGCACTCGACGGGGTGGAGTTCTGCCGGCTGGCCGCCGGCCATGTGCCGCCCGAGGAGGCGGCCGTGGGGCAACTGGGCGACCGGGAGGCGATCAGGGACGTGCTGTTCGCGGCCGCGTCACTGAGCCGGATGTAGGCGGGACACGGCCCGCGCCCGTTCGTCGTATGCAGGCCGGATACGGCCCGCGTCTGTACGTCGTATGCAGGCCGAATGCGGCGCGCGCCGGTGAGCCGGATGCAGGCCGGGGTCCTACGCGAACACCACCGTGCGCCGGCCGTTCGGCAGGATGCGGCGCTCGGCGTGCCACTTGACCGCGCGTGCCAGCGCCTGGCACTCCACGTCGCGGCCGATCGCCACCAGCTGGTCCGGGGTGACGCCGTGGCCGACCCGCTCGACCTCCTGCTCGATGATCGGGCCCTCGTCGAGGTCGGCCGTGACGTAGTGCGCGGTCGCCCCGATCAGCTTCACCCCGCGTGCGTGGGCCTGGTGGTACGGCTTCGCGCCCTTGAAGCTCGGCAGGAACGAGTGGTGGATGTTGATGATCCGGCCGCCGAGCTGCTTGCACAGGTCGTCGGAGAGCACCTGCATATAGCGGGCCAGGACCACCAGCTCGACGTCGAGCTCGCGGACCAGTTCGAGCAGCCGCTCCTCGGCCTCCTGCTTGGTGTCCTTCGTCACGGGGATGTGATGGAAGGGGATGCCGTACGAGCCCACCAGCTCGGCGAAGTCGGTGTGATTCGACACGACGGCCGCTATCTCCACCGGCAGCGCGCCGGTCCTGGCGCGGAAGAGCAGGTCGTTCAGGCAGTGGCCGAACCTGCTGACCATGAGGATGACGCGCATCCTCTCGTCGGCCCGGTTGATCTGCCAGTCCATCTGGAAGGAGTCGCCGATCGCCGCGAAGCTCGCGCGCAGCTTGTCCACGGTGACCGGCGGCTCCGCCGAGAAGTGGACCCGCATGAAGAACAGTCCCGTGTCCTGGTCGCCGAACTGCTGGCTGTCCACGATGTTGCAGCCGGTCATGAAGAGATAGCTCGACACGGCGTGCACGATGCCCTGCTTGTCCGGGCACGAGAGGGTGAGGACGTACTGGTCGGCGGGGACCGCGGCTCGGGAGGTCTGCTCACTCATGCAGGCCAGGGTCTCATGACGGGGGCACGCGAGGAGTGCCGTCCCGCCACCCGGACGGCCCGGTGGGCGGCTACGCCGTCCGGGTCAGGATCCGCAGTACCTCCAGCGTGCGCGGGAGCGTGTCCGGGTCCTCGCCGTCGCTCGTCGCGAGCCGCACATGCGCGTCGCGTGCCGCCCGCACCGCCTCCGGCCACCCCTCGTGGTTGAGGTAGGCGTCCACCGGCGCGTCCGGCCCGACCTGGTGCATGATCCGCAGCACGCGCAGGACGGCGGTGTCCACGAGCGCCGCCTCCGACGAGTCGCGGAAGATCGTGCCGACGTATTTCTCGGCCGACCAGCTGTCCAGCCAGGTGTCCTCGACCAGGCGGTACACGGCGTCCGTGACGTCACCGTATCCTTCGACACCGGCCAGCCAGACGTCCCGTTGGAACACCGGGTCGGAGAGCATGTGCAGCGCGGAGCGCACATTGCTGCGCCAGCGCCACCACGGCATGTCGTTGAGTGGCATGCCGCCCATGGTGGATGAGCGACGGCCGCGACGGGAAGAGTTGTCCGAACCTTGCACGGTCACCGATCGTACGTTCCCCGGGAAATCCGGATCGCCGACCCCCGCAATTCACCTCAAAGGCACCTGGTGCTAACCGGCAGTCACTCCCGGGTTGGTTATGTGGCGGAATCGTGCGTGTCTATGACCGGCAGGCGACGCTCCAGCTCCTCCCCCACCCGCCCCCGCGTTCAGGGTTCCGTCCGCACGACAGCGGCTCCTCGCGTCAGGACGGCTCTGTTCACCGCGGGTGCCCTGGTGGCGGTCGCGTCGGTTGCCGCCGCGTGCGGTGTCGTCCCCGGCGTCCTGGGGGACTCCGGAGGCGGCACGGTGACCGTCATGACCTGGGCGCCGGATCAGACCTCGGCGACCAACAAGCCGGGCATGCCCGCGATGGCCAAGGCGTACGCGCGCTACGTCAACGCGCACGGCGGCCTCGCCGGCCACAAGCTCAACGTCCTCACCTGCAACGACCACAACGACTTCGTGGGTGCCGCGAAATGCGCCCGCACCGCCGTCAAGGAGCACGCCGTCGCGGTGGTCGGCTCCTACAGCCAGTACGCGTCCTCTTTCCTCTCCCCGCTGGAGTCGGCGGGCATCCCCTACATCGGCGGCTACGGGCTCACCGACGACGAGTTCAAGAGCGTGCTCTCCTACCCCGTCAACGGCGGTCAGCCCGCACTGCTGGCCGGGCTCGGCGAGGAGCTGGGCAAGAGCTGCGGCCCCGTCGCGCTGGTGCGGCCCGACACCATCGCGGGCGACCAGCTTCCGCTGCTGATCGACGCCGGGCTGAAGGCGGGCGGCCACGCCCCGGCCGAGGACGTGCGCGCCGCCGAGGACGCCACCGGCTTCGACGAGCAGGCGCAACAGGCGCTGCAGAAGGCGACCGTCGATCCGCAGCGGAAGGGATGCGTGGTGCCCTCCCTCGACGAGCGCACCGGCACCTTCATGGACTCCTTCCGCCGGCTGAGCGACACGTACCCGGCGGTGCGCACCGCCTCCGTGCTCGGCAGCGTCGACCAGTCGGTGATCGACTCCTCGGGCGGAAAGTCGGGACCGTACGAGGGCGCGTACGTCACGAGCTGGTACCCGGAGGCCACGGACTCGCGCTGGGACCCGATGAAGAAGGTGATCCGCGAGCAGGCCTTCGACGACAACCGGATCGATCCGGCGGACGCCGGTGTGCAGACCACGTGGATCGCGTACACCGTCCTGTCGAAGGTCGTCGAATCGCTCGGCACCGGCGAGGTCTCCGCGCGGACGATCCGCTCGGCCCTCGACAACGGCCTGAAGGTGGACACGGGCGGTCTCACGCCGACCCTGCGGTGGCGCTTCCAGGACCTGACGGCGGTCGTCGACTTCCCACGCCTGATCAACTCGGACGTGACCTTCCAGGTCATACACGGCGGACGGCTGGTGGGGGCGCGCAAGGGCTTTGTGAACGTGGGGAAGACACTGGAGAACGCGACCACCGAGTGAGGTGGGTCACGGGGGCACCGCCCGCCAGGCATACGTGAGGTGCGCCCCCCGGTCCGCGACTGCGGCCGGGGGCGCACCTCGCGGCGGTCAGAGCTGGGTCGGCTGGCGCTGGGTCAGGCCGTACTTCTGCGCGATGGCGTTCCACAGGTTCGCGGCCTTGGCCTTCTGGGCGCTGGCCGTGCCGCTGGCCCGGTTGCCGGCCGCTGTCTGGCCGGTGGTGTGCGCCTGGCCCTTGTGGCACGCCTTCTTGTTGCCCGAGACCTGGTCGGCCCAGGCCGCGTAGTGGGAGTCGGCGGCGGCGGACGCCTTCCAGCCGTCGGTGAGCGCGGCGGTCAGCTCGCCGTGCGCGGGGAGCTTGTCGACCGCGAGCCCGGACAGCCGGGTGACCAGGTCGTTGCGCTGCTTCGCCGCGTCGCGCAGGTCGGTGGCGGCCTGGTCGAGGTTCTGGCAGGACTTGACGTCGGCCACCGCCTTGATCACCGCGCCACGGCTGTTGCCGCTCTCGGCGAGGAGCGTGTCGAGCGCGACGGCCTGCGCCTTGGCCGCGTCGCCGCCGCCCGACGAGGAGGACGAGGGGCCCGTGGCCGGTCCGGTCGCCGCGACGGACGTGCTGTGGTCGCCCTTGCCGTCGCCGCCACCGCCGAGCAGGGCGCCCGCCCCGATACCGAGGACGACGATGCCCACGCCGACGGCCGCGATGAGCGGAACACGCGAGCCGGTACGGGCACCGCCCTCGCCGCCGCGCCGGCCGGCCGGCCGGCCCGGGGGCACACCCGGTGCGTCCCCCGCGTCGAACCGGGGCAGGTTCTGGGTGGAACCGGCGCCGTCCGGGTCGCCGCGGAAGAGGTTGTCGAACTCGGCGGGCGGCTGACCGGCGCCCGGCGCACCCGGCGCGGCGCCGTAGGGCGCCGGGCCCGGCTGCGCGGGCACGGGCGGGAGGTACTGCGTGGCCTGCGCGTCGGGACCGGCGGGGGGTACCGCCCCCGACTGCCCGAGGAACCGCGTCGCGTCATCCGCCGGCAGCTCCGGCGGCAGGGCGCCCGCGACCGGCGGGATGAACTGGGTGGCCCCCTCGCCGGTGACGTGCGGTATGTACTGCGTCGCGCCCTCCTCGGGCGCGGCGGCCACCGGGGGGATGTACTGCGTGGCGCCCTCGTCCGCGGGCGGCGGCAGGGGCGCGGGGTGGTGCGGCGGCTGCGGTACGCCGTGGGCCGCGGACTGTCCGTGCGTCCCGTACGGGGACGGCTGCGCGCCCTCGGGCGGCAGCGGCCCGGCGCCCTGCTGCGGTGCGGGAGCACCGCCCCACGCGGACCGGGGATCCGCGGGCGGCTGCTCCCAGGACTGCTGTGCGCCCCAGTCCTGGGCGGGGGGCGTCTGGGCCGGCTGCTGCCCAGGACCCCACGGCTGACCCCAGCTCTGGCCGCCCGACGGGGCGGCGTGGCCGTCGGGGCCGCCCGCGGGGGCCGCGCCGTAGCCGCCCGCCGGGGCCGTGGGACCGTTCGCCCCGCCCGTCATGCCCGGCAGGAGGGGCTCGCCGCCGTCGGAGGGCAGCACGATGCCTTCGCGCGCGGGCCGCGCCGAGGGCTCCTCGCCCTGTCCACTCTGCGTCACCGGGACTCCTACGATCGGGGGAACCTACGGAAGCGTCGGCTCACGCTACCGGGTCCCTGGAGCCGGGTGCCACGCAGCACGGGTGGAGCGGCCCGCCGAGAGCGGGGGGAACCCACGCGAGCAGCCACAAACCACCAGCGGGGAGCCGAGGGCGACTGCCTCCCCCTGTCCACGGTGCCGCGCCCCGGGGCCCGCACCGGCAACCTCCGCCGGAGGCCTACGCCGCGGCGGCCAGCTCCATCCGCGCCCCGAACTCCCGCACCACCGCCTCGTCCCGGTACGGCTCCAGCCGCTGCTGGAAGTCCTCCAGATACTCGGCGCCCCGGTTGGACCGCAGGGAGCCGAGCAGGTCCACGGCCTTCAGGGCCGTGGAGCAGGCCTGTTCCACCTCGCGCCGCTGCACCTGGGCCGTGGCGAGCAGCACATAGCCGATCGCCCGGCGCCGGGCCCGGGACTCGGGGTGCCCGGCGAGGGACTCCTCCGCGCGCCGTGCCGCCGCCTCGGCCTGCCCCAGGTCCCGGTGGCAATGGGCCAGTTCGTCCGCCAGATACGCCTGGTCGAAGTGGGCGATCCACGCCGGGTCGTCCCCGGACGCCGTATCGGCCGCCTCCAGCGCCGTGACCGCACGTCCCACCGCGAGCTGCGCGGCGCGCGCATCGCCCATCAGCGCGTGCCCCCGTGCCTCGGCGGCATGGAACATCGCCTCCGCGCGGGGTGTGACCCGCCCGCGCGCCCCCTCCTGGGCCGCGCGCGCCAACTGCGCGATCTCACGCGGGTTTCCGAGCTGCGCGGCGAGGTGGCTCATGGAAGCGGCCAGTACATAGCCGCCGTATCCCCGGTCGCCCGCCGCCTGGGCGAGCCGCAGCGCCTGGATGTAGTACCGCTGGGCGAGTCCGGGCTGCCCGGTGTCGACGGCCATGTAGCCGGCGAGTTCGGTCAGCCGCGCGACCGCGGCGAACAGGTCGCGGCCCACGGCCTCCCGGTAGGAGCCGGCCAGCAGTCCCGAGACGACGCTGTTGAGGTAGTGCACGACGACCGGGCGCACATGCCCGCTGCCGTACTGGTGGTCCAGCCCGACCAGGGCCTGGGTCGTCGCGCGCACCGCGGCCACGTCCGACGGGCCCACCCGTGGCCCGGCCGACCGCGCGACCTGCGCGTCCGGCGCGGAGATCAGCCAGTCCCGGCTCGGCTCGACCAGCGCCGACGCGGCGACCGACGAGCCGGACAGGAAGTCCCGGCGGCCGACGTCGCTGCGCCACAGCTCGCAGACCTGCTCGACGGCGCCGAGCACCGTCGGCGAGAACTGCAGGCCCACGCCGGACGCGAGGTTCTTGCCGTTGGCCATGCCGATCTCGTCGATCGTGACCGTGCGGCCCAGTTTGCGGCCGAGCGCCTCGGCGATGACCGCCGGGGCGCGGCCCCTCGGCTGCTGCCCCCGCAGCCAACGGGCCACCGACGTCTTGTCGTAGCGCAGATCGAGTCCGTGTTCGGCGCCGCACATGTTGACCCGGCGGGCGAGCCCCGCGTTCGAGCAGCCCGCTTCCTGAATGAGTCCCTGCAGCCGTTCGTTCGGCTGTCGCGCGACGAGTGGCCGTGCGGCCATGGCGTACCCCCTGTGGCTGCGGTGCCTGCTCACGCACCGAGTTGACGTGCCTTCGGCGGCCGGACACCGGAAACACCCTTTCCGTGCACCGAAAAGATCCGGCCTTGAAGATCGATGCCCAGCGGACATGCCTCTGATGCGAGACATGCGAGGATTGCCGGGGTAAAGACCCATGCAGCACCCCTCACCTGGTTACCCCGCCCCCGCCGTCGGTCCTCGTGCGCGCCCCCACGCGTGCATCCATGCGCCCCGCCCTCGGCAGCGGTGCTCCTCCCCGGCGCATGTGGGACGAGGCCAAGCAAAACGGTCATGCCCAAAAACCATTCCCCGAGCGGGAGATGGCTCCCGGTAGGCGGGCGTAACCCCCGGTGACGGCTAGAGTTGAGTTCATCGTGGAAGAGACCATCGCGGGCCCTGAAGCTGCCCACATCCCGAAGCAGCGCGGCGACTCACTCCTGGAAGCCGCGGTTCGTTACGCCGAGGACCGCCACTGGGACGTGCTCCCGGGCACCTGGCTGGAGGTCGTGGACGGGGTGCACCGCTGCTCCTGCGGTCGGCCCTCGTGCCCCACGCCCGGCGCGCACCCGCAGTGCGACGCCTGGGCGACCGAGGCGACCGGCAGCGTGACGGCCGTGCGCCGGATGTGGTCCGCGCAGCCCACCGCGTCCGTCCTGCTGCCCACCGGACGCACGTTCGACGCCATCGACGTCCCGGAGACGGCCGGCTTCCTCGCGCTCGCGCGCATGGAGCGGATGGAGCTGACCCTCGGGCCGGTCACGCTGGCGCCGGACCGGCGCATGCGGTTCCTCGTTCTCCCCGGGGCCTCCGCGAAGGTCCCCGACCTGCTGCGGAACCTGGGCTGGTCGCCGTCCTCCCTCGACCTGCTCACCCTCGGCGAGGGCGAGTACGTGGCCGCGCCGCCCACCCGGTACGGGTCGCGGGGGGCCGTGCAGTGGGCCTGCCGGCCGACGCCGGCGAACCGGTGGCTGCCGGACGCCGAGGAGCTGATCTCCCCGCTGGCGTACGCCTGCGGAAGGGATCGGTAGCCGTTCGCGATCCCGTCCGCCGGTTCCGGATTCCCCGGCGGCCGTGCGGGACGGGGCGGGGCGCCGTCCCGTGCTGCGGGGCCGGATGACGGTTTCCGTCCCGCACCTTACGGAGGGTGTGAGGGCCCCCCGTATGGTGCTCCCATGACCGAGGGAGCAGGGGCGGGTGTGGCCGCCGTACGGGTGCAGGGGCTCTGGAAGAGGTTCGGGGAGCAGATCGCCGTCGCGGGGATCGATCTGGAGCTGCCCGCGGGACGGTTCATCGGGCTCGTCGGGCCGAACGGCGCCGGGAAGACCACCACCCTGTCCATGGTCACCGGGCTGCTGCGGCCCGACCAGGGGACCGTCGAGATCGTCGGGCACGACGTGTGGCGCGACCCGGTCGCGGTCAAGGCCCGTATCGGCGTACTGCCCGAGGGCCTGCGCCTCTTCGAACGCCTCTCCGGACGTGAACTCCTCGCCTACACCGGCAGGTTGCGCGGGCTGCCCGGCGCCGAGGTCGACAAGCGGACCACCCAGCTCCTCGACGTCCTCGACCTGGCCGGGGCCCAGCACAAGCTGGTCGTCGACTACTCGACCGGCATGCGCAAGAAGATCGGGCTCGCCAGCGCCCTCCTGCACAACCCCGAAGTCCTCTTCCTGGACGAGCCGTTCGAGGGCGTGGACCCCGTCTCCGCGCAGACCATCCGCGGTGTCCTGGAGCGGTACACCGCCTCCGGCGCCACCGTCGTCTTCTCCTCCCACGTCATGGAGCTGGTCGAGTCGCTGTGCGACTGGGTCGCGGTGATGGCCGCCGGGCGCATCCGCGCGCACGGCCCGCTCGCCGACGTGCGGGGTGACGCGCCCACGCTCCAGCAGGCGTTCCTCGAACTGGTGGGTGCGCGCGCCCAGAGCGCCGGCGCCGACCTCGACTGGCTGGGCGGCGGGGCCCGATGAGCGCCCCCGGTCTCACCCCCACCCTCGTACGGCTCAAGCTGTCCCTGCTGCGGGGCGGGCTGCGGCAGTCCGCCCGGCGGCGGGCCGCGTACGTCACCAGCGTCGTCGTGGTGCTCCTCCTCGCCGCCCTCCAGCTGACCGGTCTGATCGCGCTGCGCGGCTCGACGCACGCCGCCACCGTCGCCGTGCTGCTGCCCGGGATCCTGGCACTGGGCTGGGCGGTGATGCCGCTGTTCTTCCCCAGCGGGGACGAGACCCTGGACCCGACGCGTCTGGTGATGCTGCCGCTGCGCCCGCAGCCGCTCATACGGGCCCTGCTCGCGGCGTCCCTGGTCGGCATCGGGCCCCTGTTCACCCTGTGTCTGTTCGCCGGTTCGGTGGTGGCCGTGGCGCACGGGGCGGCCGCCTGCGCGACCGCCGTCGTCGCCGTCGTGCTCGCGCTGCTGGTGTGCGTGGCGCTGGCGCGGGCCGTCGTCGCCGCCAACATCCGGCTGCTGACCAGCCGCAAGGGCCGCGATCTGGCCGTCCTGAGCGGGCTCGTCGTCGCCGTCGGCGCCCAGCTCGTCAACTTCGGCGTCCAGCGGCTGGGGCCGGGCGGACTCACGCAGCTCGACCCGGTCGCGGCCGTGCTGCGCTGGGTCCCGCCCGCCTCCGCGATCGGCGCGGTGGACTCCATGAGCAAGGGCTCCTACGGCACCGGGCTCGCCCAGCTCGCGCTGAGCGCCGCCGCGCTGATGGGGCTGCTGGCCCTGTGGTCGCGCAGTCTGACGAAGCTGATGACCTCGCCGGACGGGTCCACGCTCCAGGCCGCCGCACCGGGCCCCCGGGAACGCGCCTCGGCGCGGCTGTCCCGGCTGCTGCCCGCGAGCCGCACCGGCACGGTGATGGAGCGCAGTCTGCGCTATGTGTGGCGCGACCCCACGACCAAGGCGGCGTGGGTGACCTCGCTCGCGATCGGGATGATCGTGCCGGTCGTCAACGTCCTCCAGGGCACCGGTTCCGTCTACCTGGCCTGCTTCGCGGCGGGGATGCTCGGCATCCAGATGTACAACCAGTTCGGCCAGGACACCTCCGCGTTCTGGATGGTCGCGATGACGATCTCCTCGCCCCGTGACGCCTACGCCGAACTGCGCGGCCGGGCTCTGGCCCTGCTGCTGATCACCCTGCCGTACGCCACCCTCGTCACCGTCGTCACCACCGCGCTGCTCGGTGCATGGCCCAGGCTGCCCGAGGTGCTCGGGCTGTCCCTCGCCCTGCTCGGCGCGATGCTGGGCACCGGCGCCTGGGCCTCGGCCGGCTTCCCGTACTCGATCCCGCAGGAGGGCTTCAAGAACGTGGTCCCCGGGCAGGCCGGGCTCGCCTGGATCTCCATCGTCGGCGGCCTGGTCTCGGCGGCCCTGCTGTCCTCGCCCATGATCGCGGCGACGATCTGGCTGAACGTCACGGCGGGCGGGAAGGACTGGACCTGGCTGCTGCTGCCCGCCGGCGCCGCGTACGGGGCGCTGCTCCTCCTTCTCGGACTGCGCCTCGCGGCACCCCGCACGGCACGACGGCTGCCGGAGATCCTGGCGGCGGTCAGCAAAGGCTAGTGCGCTGAGGGGTTGGGGACGCGGCGGGGACGGTCCGCCGGACCGGCGCGGTCAGGGGGTCAGCAGGCTGTCCAGGAACGGTTCGACCGCCGCGCGCCATGCCTCCGGCTGGTCGTAGTGGCCCAGGTGGCCCGCGTCGGGCACCTCCGCGTACTGGCCGTGCGGCAGGACGCGCACCATCTCCTGCGCCTCCGCCCGGCCCAGTTCGCCGTCCAGGCCGCGGACGACCAGGGTCGGGCACTGGACCTGTGCCAGCTCCTCCCAGTGCGCGTCGTACACCCAGGTCTGGCGGGACCTCAGCATCTCCTCGGGTTCGAAGACGGGCCGCCAGCCGTCCGCCGACTCGGCCATCACCTCGGCGTAGAACGCGCCGCGGGCCGGATGGGGGTGCTCCACCCAGGGGTCGTCCTCGCCGAACCACTTGCGGACGTCGGCGAGCGTGGCGAAGGGCAGGGGCCAGGACGTGAACCAGTTCTCCCACTCGCGCTGCGTGGCGGCGCCGAGCGCGGAGGCCCGCATGTCGCAGATGACCAGGCCGCGGACCAGGTCGGGGCGTTTGGCGGCGAGCTGCCAGGCGGTGAGGGCGCCCATGGCGTGGCCGATGAGGACGACCGGGGCGAGGCCGAGCTGTTCGACGGCGGCCTCGGCGTCGTCGATGTAGTCCTCGCGGGTGTACTCGCCCTTGGGCGGCCTGTCGCTCTGGCCGTGGCCGCGCTGGTCGAGCGCGACGGCGCGACGGCGCTCGGAGAGCCAGCGGGCGGTGGACGCCCAGTGCGAGGCACGGCCCATGAGTCCGTGCAGTAACAGCACACCGGGCAGGGGCTCGCTCTCCCCGGTCTTGGGAGGGTCGGCGAACTCCCATGCGGCGAGGCGTACGCCGCCCGCCCCGGTCACGTCGATGCGCCGCGCCATCCTCCAGGCACCCCCCTGCTCCGCTCGGACCGCTCGCCCCGCTTCGCGCGGTCGGTCCACGCGCTCGTCCTGCTGCCGCTGTGGTCCTGCTGCTCCTGCTGGTGTCGCGCGCCGTCCCCGTGCGTCGGGTGTCGGCCCGGTGCCGGGGTGGCCTGCGATCCGTTCCGCCGTACAACGTGCCGATGGGTACAGCGCACGGTCCGGTGCGATCGTCACCCCCACGCTATCGAATAGCTATTCGAAAATGGGGTTTCCGGCGGCAACACCCCTCCTTCGAGTGACCCCCCGCGATGATTGGCCGCCGCCTGCGCGGGGAGATCTTCTGCGGGAGGCGGACCGCTCGGGGAAAACCGGTCCGAGGGGGATGACCCTGGGAGCTCGGGGCTCCGGGTCAGAACAGGGGAGGACAGGCCCCGGCGCCCAAGGGCGCCGGGGCCCACCCCATGTCCGTGGCACATCCGCCCGCCCCCCTCCCTGACCAGGTGACCTCGCGGTCACCCCCGGCCAAGAGCCCTCAGGTCATATGCCTCATGCGACAGCCTCGCACGCGAACGGCCGCGGCGCTGCGATTCCGCACATTGAATCTTCATGACCGCGGGATCGGGTGAACGCCACAACGGTCCCTTGTGTCACGGACGTTGACGGGGAGCGAGATGCGCATCCCGCGCACACCCGGCGGTCCGGGGACGTCGGCGCCGTGCGGCCGGGACGAAGGAACCCGCCGTGCGGCCGGGGACGAAGGGACCGCTCAGCGCTTGGCCACGAACACATGGGACGCGACATCACCCGCCAGCTCGGCCGCCTCCCCGCCGCTGCCGACCAGGACGCCGCCCGCGGACTCCGTCACGCTGACCACCGAGCCGGGCTGCACGCCCGCCCGCCGCAGCGTGTACATGAGCTGGGCGTCCGTCTGGATGGGCTCCCCGATGCGCCGCACGACGACCGTCTTGCCGTCCGCGCCCGGGTCCAGGTCGGCCAGCGACACCATGCCCTCGTCCAGGAACGGGTCCGCGCCGTCCTTCTCGCCCAGCTCCTCCAGGCCCGGGATCGGGTTTCCGTACGGCGACTCGGTCGGGTGGCGCAGCAGCTCCAGGACGCGGCGCTCCACCGCCTCGCTCATCACGTGCTCCCAGCGGCACGCCTCGGCGTGCACCTGCTCCCACTCCAGCCCGATCACGTCGACCAGCAGGCACTCGGCCAGGCGGTGCTTGCGCATCACGCGGGTGGCGAGACGGCGGCCCTCGTCCGTGAGCTCCAGGTGCCGGTCCGGCGCGACCGCCACCAGACCGTCGCGCTCCATCCGCGCCACCGTCTGGCTGACCGTCGGACCACTCTGGTCCAGCCGCTCGGCGATCCGGGCGCGCATGGGGACCACGCCTTCCTCCTCCAGCTCGAGGATGGTGCGGAGATACATCTCCGTGGTGTCGATCAGTCCGGACATACGTGCCCCTTGATGAGATCTGCCGGAGGCTCCACGGCTCACCGGCGCGTGCGCTGGCCCTGGACTCAATTCTTACGCATCCCACTGACAACCGGAGGCACGGTGAAGCAACCGGGGGTTTCACGGCCCCGACGACGGGTATGGGGGCGCTTCCGCCCGCGCGGGCGCCGTGTTGACATCCCACTGGTCCAGACCGCAACGTGATCCGCGACACGGGCCGTCACCGGCGCCGGTGCACGGTCGGTGTTCGGTGTGCCGTGCGGGCGCCGTCCGCCGCGGTCGATCCGCCGGTCCAACGGTCCACCGATTCACCGACCCACCAAGATTTCGAGGGGACGCCTGAGATGAGCGAGAGGCCGAGGGGCGAGGAACCACGCGGTGGGGAGTCCCGGCAGGGGAGCACTCCGGCCGAGCGGTTCTTCGACGCGGCGATCGGGCTGCTGCGGCGGGTGCGGGACGAGGAGGCGGAGCCGATCGCGGCGGCGGGCGGCCTGATCGCGGACACCGTCGCGGCCGGCGGACGGCTGTTCGCCTTCGGCGCCGGGCACTCCTCGCTGGCCGCGCAGGACCTCGTCTACCGCGCGGGCGGCCTCGCCCTGATGAACCTGCTCGCGGTCCCCGGCGTCGTGGGCGTCGACGTGATGCCGGCCACGCTGGGCTCCGCGCTGGAGCGGGTGGACGGCCTGGCGAGCACTGTGCTCGACGCCAGCCCGGTCCGGTCCGGGGACCTGCTGGTGATCATCTCCCTGTCCGGCCGCAACGCGCTCCCGGTGGAGATGGCCATGAAGGCCCGCGCCCTCGGCGTCAAGGTCATCGGGGTGACCTCGGTGGAGTACGCCTCGAAGACGACGTCACGGCACGCCTCCGGTACGTACCTCAGGGACCACTGCGACCTCGTGCTCGACTCGAAGATCGCGGTGGGCGACGCCGAGCTGACCCTCGACACCATCCCCGCGCCCTTCGCCCCCGCCTCCACCGTCGTCACCACGGCCCTGCTCCAGGCGGTCATGGCCACGGCCGCGGCCACCCTCGCCGACCGCGGTGTCGAACCGCCGCTGCTCAGGTCGGGGAACGTCGACGGCGGCCACGAGTGGAACGAGCGGATCCTGCGGGAGTACCGCGACCGGATCTTCTACCAGCAGGGGTAGGGGCCGGGTGTCTACCGCGCCCCCTCCGCCAGGTCGGCCAGGTCCAGGGCGGCGGCGATCCTGACCGCCACGTCCTCCCCGTAGACCGCGTCCACGCGTTCGAACCGGGTGCGCCCGGCGCCCCGCAGAAACGTCACCACGCCGAGCGTCCGGCCCCGGCTGCGCAGCACCGCGCACAGCGCGTACACCGCGTCCGCGGGCCACTGCCGGGCGAGCGCCCACTCGCGCGCCCGCTCCGGGTCCACGGCGCCCGCGCCGGCGCGCACGGATCCGGCGCGCTCCACGCACTGCAGGGCCGGATGGCCCTCCCCGTACCGGACGGGCAGCCCGGCCTTCCCGGCGAGCAGGCTGGGCCCGGGCGCCCCGGACGGCGTCTCGGCGGCCCGCACCAGACGCACCGGACCCTCCGCGTCCGCCACCGGACCGCCCATGATCCGGTCGACCAGCGCGTGATCGGCGAATCCGGCGAGTGCGAAGTCCAGATGGACGGTGGCCGCCTCCGCCGGGTCCTCGCACTCGGCGGCCGACCGTGCGGCGCGGTGGAGCTGGTTGGCCCTGAAGCGCAGCAGCGCCGCCTCCTGCTCGGCCTGCTTGGCCTCGGTGACGTCCTGGAACAGCCATCCCACACCCAGCGGAACCGGTTCTTCCGCGAGCGGGGAGGCCAGCCGGACGAACCCGCTGCGCCAGCACCGCCGCCGCTCGCCCTCGGTGGTCCGCACGCTGACCCACATCTCGGCCGGAGCGGGCGGGGCGCCCTCGGCGAGCACATGCGTCAGCGCGCTCTCCAGTTCCTCGGCGCCCCGCGCCAGCAGGTCCCCGAGCGGCCGTCCGAGCACGGCCGTACGACCGGTGCCGAGCGCCCGGGCGGCGTGGGCGTTGACGACGGCCGGCCGCAGATCCGCGTCGACCAGCACCACGCCCCAGCTCGCGTCCTCGAACAGGGCCTCGCTCAGCGCGATGGACCGCTCCAGGTCGATCTGCGCATGGACCTCGCCGAAGGCGCAGTAGACACCGGCGGGCTTCCCGTCGGGCCCCCGCACGGTCGCGGACTGGGTCCGCACCAGCAGCCGCCCGCCGTCCTTGGTGAGCAGCGCGAACTCGTGCACCTGGCGCCCGGTGGCCCGCATCGCGGACATCAGCCACGCCTCGACCTCCGCGGCGTCCGCGCTCCGCACGGCCCAGCCGGCGAACCCGTGCCGCCCCACGGCCTCGGCGGCGGACCAGCCGAGAATCCGCTCGGCCTCGCGGTTCCAGTGGGTGACGACGCCCTCGGCGTCGAAGGCGCACAGTGCCGCGTCCATCCCGTCCAGCAACGCGGCCAGAAGATCGGAACCGTCCCGCTCGGGCTCGCCCGGCCCCAGCTCGTCCGTGGTCCCCCTACGCCGGGAAGCACTCACCTGGAACCCCCCTGCAGGCTGCGGCGTCCGTACGTACGGCGCTCGTCCCCTCGCTCGCTCTCATTCAACTCGAACGTGACCCACCCCACATGCCCTTCCGGAAAGATTCGGCGAAATCATCGCGCCGGGTGCGGGGAGGGCCGGAAGGAGCCGCGCGTCAGCTCCGGAAGGAGCCGCGCGTCAGCTCCGGAAAGAGCCCCGTCGTCGGCTCCCGAAAAAAAGCTGTTGATCGGTGGCCGAGAGGTTCTTAGGGTGGGGAGCACCGAAGAAAGGAGGTGGTTCGGAGCATGTATGCACACCGGACGTCGGAGGTGGCTGCGGGCTAGCAGCCCGTCACCACACTCGGTGCGGTGCCGGACCAGCGCGTGCGAGACACGTGCAGCCGGCCTAATCCAGCGCAGTCACCCGACCCGCGAGCTCGCCGGTACGTCCGGCCGGCTTCTCCGCCGTCAGGCGGAGGACCAGAGCTCGCGGGTCGTCTGCGTTCGGGACGGACTCAGGGGCTGAGCCGCTCCACCCGCCAGGTCCCGCCGGGTTCCGCGACATACCGGAGCCGGTCGTGGAGGCGGTTCGCGCGGCCCTGCCAGAACTCGACGGTCTCGGGGACGATGCGGAAGCCGCCCCAGTGCGGCGGGACCGGGACCTGTGCGCCTTCGGGGTAGCGGGCGCTCAGCTCCGCGTAGGCGTTGTCCAGCTCGGCCCGGGTGCGCAGGATGGAGGACTGGACGCTGGCCCAGGCGCCGAGCTGGGAGCCGTGGGGGCGGGTGCGGAAGTAGGCGGCGGTCTCGTCGCGGCCGGTGCGGTGCGCGGTGCCCGTGACGACGACCTGGCGGGCCATGGGGTGCCAGGGGAAGAGCAGCGAGACGCGGGGGTTGGCCGCGAGGTCCCGGGCCTTGCGGGAGTCGTAGTTGGTGTAGAAGACGAAGCCCTGCTCGTCGTACTGCTTCATGAGGACCGTGCGCGAGCTGAGGCGGCCTTCCGCGTCCGCCGTGGAGACGATCATCGCGTTCGGCTCGTAGATCATCCCGGCCACGGCGGCCTGGGCGGCCTGCTTGAACCAGCGGGCGAACTGGTCCATGGGGTGGGCGGCGAGCGAGGACTCCTCGAGTCCCTCGGCGCGGTAGTGCTCCCGCATCTCGGCGGGGTTGTGGGCCAGCTCCTCGGCGGGGCCCTCGGCCGCGCGCTCCACGATGGGTTCGAGGACGGGTTCCGCGGCGGCCGCGGCCGCTGCGGCGGCCTCGGCGGCGTGGATGGCCTCGGCGGAGGGCCGGGTGGGGGGTTCGGAAGGCCGGGCGGGGGGTTCGGATCCCCCTTCAGCTGCGGGTTCGGGTGCCGGTTCGTCCGGGCGGCGGTCGGTCACGCCGTCATCTTGCCGTATGGGACGCGGCACCCGGCGGGGGTGTGGTTCATCACTGCGTGGCACTGAGTGCCGCAAGCTCTCCCCAAAGGTGACACCCGGGGATATCGTGCTGATGCCGTTCGGATGGGGTGACCGCCGACCGATCGGGGCATCACCGAAGTGACCGTTGTGGACCGTGAGTCTTCGCGTACGACCGTGAAGGACCGCGGAACCGGGACGGCCGCCCTCTTCCCGCAGCCGAGATCCACCGCCCGAGTCCGTCCCGGCGGACCGTGGACCGGGGGCGACGGGAATCCCACCGACCGCATCCGCCGCACATCCGCCGCACACATCACGAGGAGCCGCCTGATGTCCGACTTCGTACCCGGGCTCGAAGGAGTCGTCGCGTTCGAGACGGAGATCGCCGAACCGGACAAGGAGGGCAGCGCCCTGCGGTACCGGGGCGTCGACATCGAGGACCTGGTCGGCCACGTCTCGTTCGGCAATGTCTGGGGGCTGCTGGTCGACGGGGCCTTCAACCCCGGGCTGCCGCCCGCCGAGCCGTTCCCGATCCCGGTGCACTCCGGTGACATCCGGGTGGACGTGCAGTCGGCTCTCGCCATGCTCGCCCCCGTCTGGGGCCTGAAACCGCTGCTGGACATCGACGTCGAGCAGGCCCGTGAGGACCTGGCCCGCGCGGCCGTCATGGCGCTGTCGTACGTCGCCCAGTCGGCCCGTGGCCAGGGGCTGCCGATGGTGCCGCAGGGGGAGATCGACAAGGCGCACTCCGTCGTCGAGCGGTTCATGACCCGCTGGCGGGGCGAGCCGGACCCCAAGCACGTCGCGGCCGTCGACGCCTACTGGACGTCGGCCGCCGAGCACGGCATGAACGCCTCCACGTTCACCGCCCGGGTGATCGCGTCCACGGGCGCGGACGTGGCGGCCGCGCTCTCGGGCGCCGTGGGCGCCATGTCCGGGCCGCTGCACGGCGGCGCGCCCTCCCGTGTGCTCGGCATGATCGAGGAGATCGAGCGGACCGGGGACGCGGAGGCCTATGTGAAGCAGGCCCTGGACCGGGGTGAGCGGCTGATGGGCTTCGGGCACCGGGTGTACCGGGCCGAGGACCCGCGGGCGCGCGTGCTGCGCCGCACGGCCCGGGAGCTGGGCGCCCCGCGCTTCGAGATCGCGGAGGCGCTGGAGAAGGCGGCCCTGGAGGAGCTGCACAACCGCCGCCCCGACCGCGTCCTCGCCACGAACGTGGAGTTCTGGGCGGCGATCATCCTGGACTTCGCCGAGGTCCCCGCGCACATGTTCACCTCGATGTTCACCTGCGCCCGGACGGCCGGCTGGTCGGCGCACATCCTGGAGCAGAAGCGCACGGGCCGCCTGGTGCGCCCCTCGGCCCGCTATGTGGGCCCGGGCCCGCGCAGCCCCCAGGAGATCGACGGCTACGCGGCCATCGCCCACTGAGCCCTGCTGAACGCACTGAGGCTGGCGGGCCGACCGGGCCGACCGGGCCCGCTGAGGCATGCCCTCGGCCGCCGGGCCGGGCCTACGGCGCCTGCGCCCCCACGGGCGTACGGCGCCCGCGCCCGGCACCGGCGGCCGGGCGGTCACGCCGGTGTGAGCAGGGCCGTGTGGTGGCGCTCGGCGGTGCGGGGGTGGGCCCGGAGCTTGCCCTTGAGTTCGTTGTAGCCGTACTCGGCGAACAGCGGGTTGGCCGGGTCGGCGGTGATGCCGGGCGCGGTGGAGGCGCCCGGGAACGGCAGCGGCTCGACCCGGGCGTCCAGGCGCGGGTTGTAGAAGAACGGCACGGAGAACCGCTCGGTGGCACCGGGCGGGCTGACCACACGGTGGTTGGTGGCCAGCAGATAGCCGTTGGTGGCCACCTCCAGCAGTTCGCCCAGGTTGACCACGAACGCCCCCTCCAGCGGCGGCACGTCGTGGAAGAGCCCGTCCTCGCGCTGCACCTGGAGTCCGCCGACCCGGTCCTGGAGGAGCAGGGTCAGGAAGCCGTAGTCCTTGTGCGCGCCGACGCCCTGGTCGGCGCCGTCGTCCGCGCTGCCGGGGTAGCGGACGAACTTGAGGTGGGGGTGGGCGGCGTCGCCGAAGACGGGGTCGTAGAAGTCGGGGGCCGCGCCGATCGCGGTGAGCAGTTCGTGCAGCAGCCGCCGGGCGACCCCGCTGAGCCGGTCGATCCAGGCGAGGGCCGCGGTGCGCAGCTCGGGGAGGGCCGCGGGCCACTGGTTGGGGCCCTGGAGCCACCAGTAGGGGGCCTCGCCCGGGCCGGGCGTGTGGGCGGGCCGTTCCGCGCCGATGTCGAGCTGGTCGCGCCAGTCGCGGGCACCGCCGGTGCGCTCGTCGCCGATGCGGGTGTAGCCGCGGAAGTGGGGCGAGTTGGCGTTGTCGAGGGCGAGGCGGTCCGCTTCGGGCAGCGCGAAGAAGGCCCGCATGGCGCGGAGCAGGGCCTCGGTCTCGGCCGGGGTGACACCGTGCCCGACGAGCTGGAAGAAGCCCACGTCGTGGGCGGCGCTGTGGAGCCGGGCGTGGAACAGCGCACGGTCTTCGGGGCCGCGGTCGGCCGCGGAGAGGTCGATGATCGGGAGTTGTCGCTGAGAGGACTGGTACGACGGGTCCGTCGCCGTGTGGGTCATGGGTGCGTCCGCGGGTGTACGGGGCCCGGGGCGGCCGTCGGGGGTGTGGCGGCGCCCGGGTGCCGGGTGGGAAGGGCGTAGGAGTGCGCGGAGTCGCGCAGGAAACGCAGAGAACGGGGCTGGGTCAGGCAGAGCGCTGAAACGCTGAGAACGCTAAGAACGCCGACAGCCCATGCTCGTGACGCGCACGTAGTCCACGTGCCGGCGTCGGACGAGCATCGGAAGCATGGGCCAAGGGTAACGCTCCCCGGCCGCACCTGAGGTGCCTCGTCGGTCACACTCCCGGCGCTTCCCGGGGCAGGCTCCCGGCGGCCCGGCGCCTTGGCCGTCGCGCCCGGGGCTCAGCCCAGTGCCCCCTCCAGCAGTGCCCCCCACTGGGCCACCACCCGTTCCCGGCGCCCGGCGTCGTCCGTGAGGAGGTTGGCGAGGCCCAGGCCGCGGGCCATGTCCAGCAGGCCCTGTACCGTCTCCCGCACCCCGGGCCGGGACTCGTCGGCGCCCAGCAGGTCGACCGCGATGCGGTGGGTCTCGCGGCCGACGCGGGCCTCCAGTTCCGCCACCCGCGGGCCCAACTGCTCCTCGCTGGAGGCGGCGACCCACAGATGCAGGGCGGCGCGGAACAGCGGCCCGGTGTAGAGGTCGACCAGGGCGGCGACCACCGCACGCCGGTCGGCGGCACCGCCCGGGAACAGCGTCCGTATCGCCGTCGAGCGCTCCTCGGCCATGTACTCGACGGCCGCCGTGAACAGGTCCTCGCGGGTCGGGAAGTGGTGCTGGGCGGCGCCGCGGGAGACGCCCGCGCGTTCGGCGACGACCGAGACCGTGGAGCCCGCCCAGCCGCGTTCGGCGAGACACGCCACCGCGGCTTGCAGCAGCCGCTGCCGGGTGGCCCTGCTGCGGTCCTGCTTGGGGACGCGGTCGGCCGTGCTCACACCACCCATACGGGATCCCGTCTCTCGAGGAAGGCCGTCATCCCCTCGCGGGCCTGCGGGGAGCCGAACAGCCGGGCCGAGAGCGCGGTCAGGCCGGCCGCGTCCCGGTCGAAGCTCTCCAGCACAGTAGCCGTGAGCAGCCGCTTGGTCTCGGCCAGGCCCTGGGGCGAGGCCCGGCGCAGTCCGTCGAGCACGGGCGCGAGCACCTCGTCGGCGTCGGCGCCCGAGGCCGTGAGCAGTCCGGTGCGTACGGCCTCGGCGGCGTCGAAGCGTTCGCCGGTGAGGAAGTACCGGGCCAGCGCGCGGGGGTCCGCGCGGGGCAGCAGGGACAGGGAGATCACGGCGGGCGCCACGCCGATGCGGACCTCGGTGAAGGCGAAGGTGGCGTCGGTGGAGGCGACCGCGATGTCGCAGGCGCCGAGCAGGCCGAGGCCGCCCGCCCGCACGTGCCCGGTCACCCGGGCGACGACGGGCGTGCGCAGCTCGACGATCTGCCGCAGCAGCCCGACCAGTGCGTCGGGGTGCGGCGGGTCGCGCAGGTCGGCGCCCGCGCAGAAGGTGTTGCCGGTGTGGGTGAGGACCACGGCCCGTACGTCGTGGTCCTCGCCGCAGCGGGTGAGCGCGTCCGTCAGAGCCCCGACCAGCTCGGCTGAGAGGGCGTTGCGGGTGCCGGGCGCATCGAGGGTGAGGGTGGTGATGCCCCGGTGACCGGCGGCTCGGACGGACACGGTTCCTCCTGGTGCGGACGGCTCGGTGCGGACTCATGCGCGTTCTGTCGCCGGGGTACTAGTACGACTTCGGCAGGCCGAGGCTCTGGTGGGAGACGTAGTTGAGGACCATCTCCCGGCTCACGGGTGCGATACGGGACACGCGGGCCGCCGTGATGAGCGAGGCGAGCCCGAACTCGCGGGTCAGGCCGTTGCCGCCGAGGGTGTGCACGGCCTGGTCGACGGCCCGCACACAGGCCTCCCCGGCGGCGTACTTGGCCATGTTGGCGGCCTCTCCGGCGGCGATGTCGTCCCCGGAGTCGTAGAGGAAGGCGGCCTTCTGCATCATCAGCCGGGCCAGTTCGAGGTCGATGTGCGCCTGGGCGAGGGGATGCGCGATCGCCTGGTGGGCGCCGATGGGCTGCTTCCAGACGGTGCGGTCGCGGGCGTACTCGACGGCCCGGGAGATCGCGTAGCGGCCCATGCCGATCGCGAAGGCGGCGGTCATGACGCGCTCGGGGTTGAGGCCGGCGAACAGTTGGAGCAGCCCGGCGTCCTCGTCGCCGACGAGGGCGTCGGCGGGCAGCCGCACGTCGTCCAGGGTCAGTTCGAACTGCTTCTCGGCGCTGCTCAGTTCCATGTCGATCGGGCGCCGCTGGAAGCCGGGCGTCTCGCGCGGGACGACGAACAGGCAGGGCTTGAGGTTTCCGGTGCGGGCGTCCTCGGTGCGGCCGACGATCAAGGTCGCGTCGGCGATGTCGACGCCGGAGATGAACACCTTGCGGCCGCTGAGGACCCAGTCGGTGCCGTCGCGGCGGGCCGTGGTGGTGATGCGGTGGGAGTTGGAGCCGGCGTCGGGTTCGGTGATGCCGAAGGCCATGGTGCGGGTGCCGTCCGCGAGGCCCGGCAGCCACTGGCGCTTCTGCTCGGCCGTGCCGAAGCGGGCGATCACGGTGCCGCAGATGGCGGGCGAGACGACGAGCATGAGGAGGGGGCAGCCCGCGGCCCCCAGTTCCTCCAGCACGATGGACAGTTCGGCGATGCCGCCGCCTCCGCCCCCGTACTCCTGCGGGAGGTTCGCGCCGAGGTAGCCGAGCTTCGCGGCCTCCGCCCACAGCTCGGTGGGGTGGCGGCCCTCGGCGACGACGGCGGCGAGGTAGTCGCGGCCGTAGCGCTTGCCGAGGGCGGCGACGGCGGATCGGAGTGCCTTGTGCTCTTCGGTCTCTGCGACGGGGGTCATGGGGCCTCCTCCTCGGAGGGTGGTCAGGGGGCTTGTACGACGGCGAGCAGGGTGCCGACCTCCACCTGCCGGCCGGGGGCCGCGTGGAGGGCTGTGAGCGTTCCGGTGACGGGCGCCGTGATCTTGTGTTCCATCTTCATCGCCTCCAGCCAGAGCAGGGGCTCTCCGGCCTGTACGGCCGATCCGACGGCCAGGGCCTCGGCGACGCGTACGACGGTTCCCGGCATCGGTGCGAGCAGGGAGCCGGGGGCGTGGTCGGGGGCCGCCTCCCGGAAGCGGGGCAGGGCGGTGAGGGCGGCCGGTCCGACGTACACCTGGTCGCCGTACCGGGTCACCTCGAACTTCCGCCGCACTCCGGCCACTTCGAGGACCACGAGCCGGGCGTCCGCGTGCACGACCCGCACCCCGTCCGCCGCCAGGCCGGCGCGGGTGTGCCGGTAGCGCACCTCGTGCTCCTCGCCCGCCATGAGGTACCGCTTCACCTGCTCCTGGGACGGCAGGTTCCGCCAGCCGCCGAACCGTGAGCGGCCGTGCGCGTCGGCGAGGGCGGCGGCCAGTGGCGCGTACGGGTCGGGGGCGGGCTCGGTCAGCGCGGTCAGATGGCGGTCGTAGAAGCCGGTGTCCATGCGGGCCGCCGTGAACTCCTCGTGGCGCAGGGAGCGCACGAGCAGGTCCCGGTTGGTCGCCGGGCCGTGGATCTCGGCCCGTTCCAGGGCCCCGGCGAGCCCCCGGACGGCCTCCGCGCGCGTGGGAGCGTGGACGACGGCCTTGGCGAGCATCGGGTCGTAGTGGACGCCGATCGTGTCGCCGTCCGCGTACCCCGTGTCCAGGCGCGCGCCCGGCACGGCGAGGCGGTGCAGGGTGCCGGTCTGCGGGGCCCAGCCCCGCGCCGGGTCCTCGGCGTACAGGCGGGCCTCGATCGCGTGGCCGCGCGCGCGGGGCGGCTCGCCGCCGAGGGCGGCGCCCTCCGCGACCCGGATCTGCAGCGCCACCAGGTCGATCCCGAACACCGCCTCCGTGACGGGGTGTTCCACCTGGAGCCGGGTGTTCATCTCCAGGAAGTGCGCCCGGCCGTCCGCGACCAGGAACTCCACGGTGCCCGCGCCGACGTAGTCGACGGCGCGGGCGGCGCGGGCGGCCATCGCGCTCAGGGAGTCGGCCAGTTCGGGGGCCAGGCCCGGTGCCGGGGCCTCCTCGATCACCTTCTGGTGGCGCCGCTGGAGGGAGCAGTCACGGGTGCCGAGCGTCCACACCGTTCCCTGGGTGTCGGCGAGGACCTGCACCTCGATGTGGCGTCCGCCCTCCACGTACGGCTCGACGAAGACCTCGTCGTCGCCGAAGGCGGCGCGGGCCTCGGCGCGCGCGGCGGTCAGCTCGGCGTCCAGGTCGGCCAGGTCCCGTACGACGCGCATGCCGCGTCCGCCGCCGCCGGCCGCCGCCTTGACCAGGACGGGCAGGTCGGCGGCCGTGACCGTGGCCAGGGGCTGAAGGCCCATCAGCTTCTTCGCGCGGGTCTTGGAGGCCATCGCCTCGATCGCCTCCGGCGGGGGGCCGATCCAGGTCAGGCCCGCGTCGAGCACCGCGCGGGCGAAGCCGGCGTTCTCGGACAGAAAGCCGTATCCCGGGTGCACGGCGTCGGCGCCGGCCGCGAGCGCGGCCTTCACGATCAGGTCGCCGCGCAGATACGTGTCCGCGGGCGCCGCCCCCGGCAGTCGTACCGCCGTGTCGGCCACGCGCGCGTGGAGCGCGCCGGCGTCGGCGTCCGAGTGCACGGCGACCGTGCGGATGCCCAGCTCGCGGCAGGTACGGACGATGCGGCAGGCGATCTCACCGCGGTTCGCCACCAGAACGGATTCCATCACGGGCCTCACATCCGGAAGACGCCGAATCCGCCACGCACGCCCTCGTAGGGCGCCGTGTGGATCGCGGACAGGCACAGGCCGAGCACGGTGCGGGTGTCGCGGGGGTCGATGACCCCGTCGTCGTACAGCCGCCCGGACAGGAACATCGGCAGGGACTCGGACTCGATCTGCTGCTCCACCATCGCGCGCAGGGCGGCGTCCGCGTCCTCGTCGTAGGGCCGGCCCCTCGCGGCGGCGGACTGGCGGGCGACGATCGACAGGACGCCGGCGAGCTGCTGGGGGCCCATGACGGCGGACTTCGCGCTGGGCCAGGCGAACAGGAAACGCGGGTCGTAGGCCCGTCCGCACATGCCGTAGTGCCCGGCCCCGTACGAGGCGCCCATGAGCACGGACAGGTGCGGGACCCGGCTGTTGGACACCGCGTTGATCATCATCGCGCCGTGCTTGATGATGCCGCCCTGCTCGTACTCCTTGCCGACCATGTAGCCGGTGGTGTTGTGCAGGAACAGCAGCGGGATGTCGCGCTGGTTGGCGAGCTGGACGAACTGGGCCGCCTTCTGGGACTCCTCGCTGAACAGCACCCCCTGGGCGTTGGCCAGCACCCCGACCGGATAGCCGTGCAGGGCCGCCCACCCGGTGCACAGGCTCCGGCCGTACAGCGGTTTGAACTCGTCGAAGTCCGAGCCGTCGACGATCCGGGCGATGACCTCGCGCGGGTCGAAGGGCACCTTCAGGTCGCCGGGCACGATCCCGAGGAGTTCGTCCTCGTCGTGCCGGGGAGGGAGCGCGGGACCCGGATCGGCGTACGCCTTGCGGTGGTTGAGGCGCGCGACCACCCGGCGGGCCTGGCGCAGGGCGTCCTGCTCGTCGACGGCGTAGTAGTCGGCGAGGCCCGACACGCGCGCGTGCATCTCGGCGCCGCCCAGGGACTCGTCGTCGCTCTCCTCGCCGGTGGCCATCTTCACGAGCGGGGGGCCGCCCAGGAAGACCTTGGCCCGCTCCTTCACCATGATCACGTGGTCGGACATGCCGGGGACGTAGGCGCCTCCGGCGGTGGAGTTCCCGAAGACGACGGCGACGGTGGGGATTCCGGCGGCGGACAGCCGGGTCAGATCCCGGAAGATCGCGCCGCCGGGAATGAAGATCTCCTTCTGGGAGGGCAGGTCCGCGCCCCCGGACTCCACCAGGCTGATGCAGGGCAGCCGGTTCTCCAGCGCGATGCCGTCGGCCCGCAGGGCCTTCTTCAGGCTCCACGGGTTGCTGGCGCCGCCGCGCACGGTGGGGTCGTTGGCGGTGATCAGGCACTCGACGCCCTCGACGACACCGATCCCGGTGACGAGCGAGGCGCCCACCGTGTAGTCGCTTCCCCAGGCGGCCAGCGGCGACAGCTCCAGGAAGGGCGTGTCGGGGTCGAGGAGCAGCTCGATCCGCTCACGGGCGAGGAGCTTGCCGCGTCCGCGGTGCCGCTCGACGTACTTCTCGCCGCCGCCCGCCAGCGCCTTGGCGTGTTCGGCGGCCAGCTCCGCCAGCTTGGCGAGCATGGCCTCGCGGTTGGCCCGGTACTCCGGGCCGCCCGTGTCCAGGGCCGAGGCAAGGACGGTCACAACAGGTCCTCCGGTATGTCCAGGTGACGGGCGCGCAGCCATTCGCCCAGGGCCTTGGCCTGCGGGTCGAAGCGGTGCTGTGCGGCGACGCCCTCGCCGAGGAGCCCCTCGACGACGAAGTTCAGGGCGCGCAGACGCGGCAGGACGTGCCGTACGACGGGCAGACCGGCCGTCTCCGGCAGGAGTGCGCGCAAGCGGTCCACGGTGAGCGTGTGGACGAGCCATCGCCAGGCGGCGTCCGTACGCACCCACACCCCGACGTTCGCGCTGCCGCCCTTGTCGCCGCTGCGGGCCCCGGCGACCAGCCCGAGGGGCGCCCGGCGGGTCGGACCCGGGGGCGGCGGCTCGGGCGGGGGCGGCTCCGGCACGCTGTCGAGTACGCGGGTGTCATGGGCCGCCGATATGGGGATGCGCCGGCCGTCGTGGAGTACCGCCACATGGTTGACGGCGCCATGGGGGACGTACACATCCTCGAAGACCCCATAGGGGGCGCCCTTCCCCGGCGGGGCCAGCACATGGAAGCCGGGGTAGCTGCCGAGCGCCAGTTCGACGGCCGCCCCGGTCAGCGCCCGTCCTACGGCATCCTGGTCCCGGTCCCGTACGACGAGCCGGAGCAGCGCGCTCGCCGTCTCCTCGGTCGCGGCGTCGGGGTGATCGGTGCGGGCGAGATCCCAGCGGACGTGTGCGGGCCTGGACCCGGCCGCCTCCAGGGCCGCCTCCATCTGGGCCCTCACGAGCGCGGCCTTGGCCTCGATGTCGAGCCCGGTCAGCACGAACGTGACCTCGTTGCGGAAGCCGCCGAGGCGGTTCAGACCGACCTTGAGGGTCGGGGGCGGCGCCTCCCCGCGCACGCCCTCGACCCGCACCCGGTCGGGCCCCTCCCGGGTGAGCCGGACCGTGTCGAGGCGGGCGGTGACGTCCGGGCCCGCGTACCGGGCGCCGGCCGTCTCGTACAGCAGCTGCGCGGTGACCGTGCCGACGTCGACGACACCGCCGGTGCCGTCGTGCTTGGTGATGACGCTGCTGCCGTCCTCGTGGAGTTCGGCGAGCGGGAAGCCGGGACGGCGCAGCAGTGCGGGCGGGTGCTCGGTGAAGAAGGCGTAGTTGCCGCCGGTGGCCTGCGCTCCGCACTCCAGGACGTGCCCGGCGACCACGGCGCCCGCCAGCCGGTCGTACTCCTGAGGTCCCCAGCCGAAATGGGCGACGGCGGGCCCGGTGACCAGCGCGGCGTCCGTGACGCGTCCGGTGACCACGACGTCGGCGCCCTCGCGCAGACAGGCGGCGATGCCGTGGCCGCCGAGGTAGGCGTGGGCGGCAAGGGTGCCCATGGGGATCACCCCTGGCCGAGCGGAGTCGAGACCTCGGGGGAAGGAGGCGGTCAGGTCGTCGCCCTCGACATGGGCCACCCGTGCGGGGATGCCGAGGCGGCCGGCCAGCTCCCGTACGGCGTCGGCGAGTCCGGCGGGGTTGAGGCCGCCCGCGTTCGTCACGATCCGCACCCCGCGCTCGTGGGCGAGACCGAGGCACTCCTCCAACTGGCCGAGGAACGTGCGCGCGTAGCCTCCGGCGGGGTTCTTGAGGCGGTCGCGGCCGAGGATCAGCATCGTCAGCTCGGCGAGGTAGTCGCCGGTGACGACGTCCAGCGGGCCGCCGGTGAGCATCTCGCGCAGCGCGTCGAAGCGGTCGCCGTAGAAGCCGGAGGCGTTGCCTATGCGCAGGGGTGTCACGCGGCGTCCCCCTTCGGCGGGCGTCCGGCGCCGGGCGGACCCGCGAAGGCCTGGGCGATGTCCAGCCAGCGGTCGGCGTCCGGGCCCTCGGCCCGCACCGCGAGGTCGGCGCGGTGCGCGCGTCGGGTGACCAGGAGGCAGAAGTCCAGCGCCGGGCCGGTCACCCGCTGGGCGGCGTCCTCGGGGCCGTAGGTCCACAGGTCCTTTCCGGAGGGTGCGACCAGTTCCACCCGGAACTCCTCGCGGGGTGCGCTCAACCCCCGTACCGCGTAGGCGTAGTCACGTGCCCGCACCCCGATGCGGGCCACATGCCGCAGCCGGTCGGTGGGGGCGCGCACCACACCCAGGGCCTCGGCGATGTCCTGCCCGTGCGCCCAGGTCTCCATCAGCCGGGCCGTCGCCATGGAGGCGGCGGACATGGGCGGGCCGTACCAGGGGAAGCGGGTGCCCCGTGGAGCCCGGCGCAGGGCCTGGTCGAGGGCGGTGCGTCCGCTGCGCCACTCGGCGAGCAGCCGCGCGGGCGGCAGCGCGGCGCCCTCGCGCGCGGCCTCGTCGACCCAGGTGTCGGGCGCACCGAGCGCCTTCTCCACCTCCGTCGCGAACCCTTCCGCGTCGGTGACGGACAGCAGCGCGGCGCGGTCCGTCCAGGCGAGATGCGCGATCTGGTGGGCGACGGTCCAGCCCGGGGCAGGCGTGGCGAGCGCCCAGCGGTCCTCCCCCGACTCGGCGACCAGCCGGTCGAGTTCCTCGCTCTCCCGGCCCAGATCGTCGATCACTGACGATGCGTCGGACACGATGCGCTCCCCTCCGGGGACGACGGCGTGCGGGGTGGTGCGCTGAGGAGCATGGCAGCGGGCCAGAAAACAATCAAGCGTGCTTGCATGGATTTGTTTTCCACACCCCTCCACCCGCCTGCGCGAATGCGACTACTCTGCGTGAGGGGAGGTGGTCGGCACGCGAAACCGTGAACTCGACCCGAGCGCATCGCCGTTGGACCACTTCGGCCATGAGCTGCACAGGGCACGGGAGGCAGCGGGGCTTACTGTGGCGCGGCTCGGGTCGGTCGTCTTGTGCACCGGGTCACTGATCGGCCAGATCGAAACGGCGACCCGCGGCGCAGAGATCGCGGGCACAGCGCCCGCCCGGACAGCCGGACCGCCCTCACGGCAACGGGTCGGGCGTGACCTGCCAGATGGTGACGAGTTCCGAGCGCGGCGTGATCATGTAGACGAAGAAGCCGCCGGCGACGAACGCGTGCTTCGCCCCTTCATCCGCCCCCTGATATGCCGGCCCGTGGAGATGGAGGGCCTCAGCGGCCCGAACCAGCTCGTCGGCCTTTTTCTCCACCTCGGCGACGAAGGTGGGCGGGGCGCCGGCCGCCACGGTCTCCGGGACGTACTCCCAGCGCCAGGTCACTGCGTGTACACAGCCCCGGCGGCGGCACGGTAGATGGCGCTGGCCATGGCCACATGCTCACGTGCTTCCTCTGGCGCGGTCGCGACGTGGGCGAGGTATGCGGCACGGTGGTACGCCCTCGCAGTCTCCGGGTTGCGCTCGATCTCGATCAATGTCGCCCAATGATGGAGATAGGCGTGGACGGGCCCCAGCGAACCGTGTTCCACTGCCTCCGCGAGTGCCTCGTCCTTGGCCCGATCGTAAGCCGCCAGAAACTGCGGCGCGACGACGGCGCAGGCGGCACGCAAGGCACCCGGTGTGCGCTCCGGACGGGGAATCAGCGGTCCGTCACCCGCTGTTTCGGTGTGCTGCAGACTCATGCTGCCGTTCCCTTCGTGTCCTCGGCGGACAGGCCGACTGCGCGCCGGGTGCCGGGCACGAGACCGACTCTAGTGCGCTCGCACCTCACTACGTCGCAGCAATGGTCAGGAAACGGCGGCCGGCCCCGCCATCCCTCCGCGTACGAGCAGCTCGTGCAGGTCATCGAGACGGTGTGCGTGCTCGCGGTGATCGGCATCGGCGCCTGGCCGTCCCGGGTCAGGGCCGTCAAGGGTTCACACACCTGACTGAGTCCACTACTCTGGACTTCTGAGTTCAGCACGCTGCACACATCGCGTCGAGTCCCCTGGAAGGCCCCGTGAACCCCGCCAGCGCCGCCTCCTCCTCCCCGGCCCCGGCCGCCACCGCGCCGGAGCGCGCGCCGTCGGCGCCCGGCGGGCCGCACCGCGGCGGTTCCCTCGGGCCCGTGGGGCTGGTGCTCGCCGGAGCCATCTCCGTTCAGTTCGGCGGGGCGCTCGCGGTGACCCTGATGCCGCGGGCCGGTGCGCTCGGCGTGGTCACCCTGCGGCTGGTCGTGGCGGCCGTCGTACTGCTCCTGGTCTGCCGGCCCCGGCTGCGCGGGCACTCGCGCGCCGACTGGGGCACGGTGGTCGTCTTCGGCATCACCATGGCCGCGATGAACGGCCTCTTCTACCAGGCGGTGGACCGCATCCCGCTGGGCCTCGCGGTGACGCTGGAGGTCCTCGGCCCGCTGGCCCTGTCCGTGGTCGCCTCCCGCCGCGTGGTGAACCTTCTCTGGGCGGGCCTCGCCCTGGCCGGCGTCTTCCTGCTGGGCGGCGGCAATTTCGGCGACCTCAACACGGCGGGGGTCGGCTTCGCCCTCGGGGCGGGTGCGATGTGGGCGGGGTACATCGTCTTCAGCGCCCGTACCGGACGGCGTTTCCCCCAGGCCGACGGGCTGGCGCTGGCGATGGGGGTCGCCGCGCTGCTGTTCATGCCGCTGGGGATCGTCGAGTCGGGCACGAAACTGCTCGTACCGACGACCCTCGGACTGGGCGCGGGCGTGGCGGTGCTCTCCTCGGTGCTGCCCTACACCCTGGAGCTCCTCGCCCTGCGCCGGCTGCCCGCCTCCACCTTCGCGATCCTGATGAGCCTGGAGCCGGCGCTCGCAGCGACCGCCGGTTTCCTGATCCTCGGCCAGTCCCTGACCGCGCCCCAGGCAGCGGCGATCGCCCTGGTCATCGCGGCGAGCATGGGCGCGGTCCGGACCCAGACCCGTCGCGCCGCACCCCGGGCCGAGGCCGAGGCCTGACCGGCCCTACCGGTAGGACATGTCTCCCCGTCGTGCTGGGCGAGGTAGAGCCGCAGGCCCTCGGGCAGATACGCCAGGTACCGCCTGAGCCCGGGCAGCGGGCGCAGCAGGACCAGGCCCGCTCCGACCGGACGCCCGCCGTCGTCCTCGAACCAGCCGAGGCTCTCCGCCCGCCAGCCCGGTTTCACCTCGCCCCAGGACGGCATCTGCAGAGGACTGGCCGACGGGCGCGCGGCGACGAAGGCCAGGTGTTCCTCGCGGGAGATCGGGCGGACGCGAAGGGGCATGCGGGGCTCCTCGGTGGGGGACACGGCACCGGCAGAGGCACAGACACCGGTACCGGTACCGGCGTGGACACCGGCCCGAGCACAGGCACGGGCCCGCTCCTCGATCCTCCCGGACACCCGCCGGGTCCTCATCCCGGCCAGGGGGATTTCACTGCGCTGGGCGTCACCCCTCGGTCCGGTCCAGCCCTTCCGCCAAAACCTCCGCCAGATGCCGCGCCCTGCGGCCCGCCAGGTGCGCGAGCTGGGTGCGGCAGGAGAAGCCGTCCGCGAGGACGACCGCGTTCCCGGGCGCCGACCGCACCGCCGGGAGCACCTGCTCCTCCGCGCAGGCCGTCGAGACCTCGTAGTGGCCCTTCACGAAGCCGAAGTCGCCGGCCAGTCCGCAGCAGCCGCCGCTCAGCTCCCCGGTCAGGCCGGCCGCAGCGCGCAGCCGGCGGTCGGCCGCGTCGCCCAGGACGGCGTGCTGGTGACAGTGGGTCTGGCCGGCCACCGGGCCGTCCAGCGACGGGGGTGTCCAGTCGGGCGCGTACTGTTCCAGGGCTTCCGCGAACGTCACGACCGCCGCCGCCAGCCGGGCCGCACGGGGGTCGCCGTGCAGCAGTTCCGGCAGGTCGGTGCGGAGGGCGGCGGCGCAGCTCGGTTCGAGGACGACCACCGGGAGGCCGGCCGCCAGGACCGGTTCCATCAGGCCGAGGGTGCGGCGCAGGACGGCGCGGGCACGGTCGAGCTGGCCCGTGGAGACGTAGGTCAGACCGCAGCAGACCCGGCCGCGCGGGGCCCGCCGGCCCCGCACCGCCGGTGGCGGGAGCACCCGCAGGCCCGCCGCCTCCAGCACCCGTACGGCCGCCTTGCCGACGGACGGCGACAGATGCTCGGTGAAGGTGTCCGGCCACAGGACGACCCGGGTGCCGGGGGGCGTCGCGGCCCCCGCCCGCTGCCGCCGCGCCGCCTCCCGCCGCCACCACCGGCTGAACGTCTCCCGTGCCAGGTGCGGCAGCCCCCGCTCAGGCGCGATCCCCGCCAGCCGCTTGGCGAGCGCGGCGGCCGGGGTCAGGGCGGCGAGCGCGTTGACGACCGGCGCCGTGCGGGTGCGGGCGACGGCCCGCAGCCACACCGGCAGCCACCCCATCGCGTAGTGCGCGGCCGGTCTGCGCCGGCCCGCGTAGTGGTGGTGCAGGAACTCCGCCTTGTAGGTGGCCATGTCGACGCCGACGGGGCAGTCCGTGCGGCAGCCCTTGCAGGACAGGCACAGATCCAGGGCGTCCCGTACCTCCGTCGACCGCCAGCCGTCGGTGATCACCTCGCCCGCCAGCATCTCGTGCAGCAGCCGGGCGCGTCCGCGGGTGGAGTGCTCCTCCTCGCCGGTCGCACGGAACGAGGGGCACATCACGTCCGCGCCGGACACCGTCGTCGTACGGCACTTGGCGACGCCCACACAGCGCCGGACCGCCGCGGAGAAGTCGCCGCCGTCCGCCGGGTAGCCGAAGGAGACGTCCACCGGCTCGCGGGGCAGCACCGCGAACCTCAGGCCCGCGTCCAGCGGGGCCGGGCGGACCAGCATCCCGGGGTTGAGCAGGTCGTCCGGGTCCCAGAGGCCCTTGGCCCGCTCGAACAGGGCGACGAGGTCCGGTCCGTACATCGTCGGCAGCAGTTCCGCGCGGGCCTGCCCGTCGCCGTGCTCCCCGGAGAGCGAACCGCCGTGGGAGACGACCAGGGCGGCGGCCTCCTCGGAGAAACGGCGGAAGCGGGCGACGCCCGCCGGGGAGAGCAGGTCGAAGTCGATGCGGACGTGGATGCAGCCGTCCCCGAAGTGCCCGTACGGCACCCCGTGCAGGCCGTGCTCGGCCAGCAGGCGCCGGAAGTCCCGGAGGTACTCCCCCAGTCGGGCCGGGGGCACCGCGCAGTCCTCCCAGCCCGGCCATGCCTCCCGGCCGTCCGGGGTGCGGGTCGCCGTACCCGCCGCGTCCTCGCGCAGCCGCCACAGCGCGCGCTGTCCGGCCGGGTCGGTGACCACCATGGCGTCCGTGACGTCCGCCGCCCGCACGATCGTCTCCGCACGCGCGCGTGCCTGAGCCCCGCTCGCGCCGCCCGTCTCCACGAACAGCCAGGCTCCGCCGCGCGGCAGCCCCGCCGACGCCGGCAGAAGGTCGGCGGCCATGCCCTCCACGGTCAGCGGGGCCCACGGCAGCAGTCCGGCCGCCGCCTGGGCCGCCGCGCTCTCGTCCGGGTACGCCAGTACGGCCAGGGCCTGCGCGCGCGGCGCCTCGACGAGGTCCACGACCGCCTCCGTCACCACGCCGAGGGTGCCCTCGGAGCCGCAGAACGAGCGGGCCACGTCCACGCCGTTCTCGGGGAGCAGCGCGTCCAGCGCGTACCCGGAGATGCGACGCGGCAGGACCGGGTAGCCGGTGCGCAGCAGCGCCAACTCGCCGCCGGCCAGGGCGAGCAGGCCTTCGGGGGCGCCGTGTCCGCCGCGGCCCAGGGTGAGGGCCTCGCCCCGCGCGGTGAGCACCGACAGCTCGCGTACGGTGTCCGCCGTGGTGCCCCAGGCCACGGAGTGGGAGCCGCACGCGTTGTTGCCGATCATGCCGCCGAGGGTGCAGCGGGCGTGGGTGGAGGGGTCCGGGCCGAAGCGCAACCCGTGCGGGGCGGCGGCCTCCTGGAGCCGGTCGAGGACGACGCCGGGCCGGACCACCGCCGTGCGCGCCTCGGGGTCCAGGGACACGATCCCGTTCATGAACCGGGTGAAGTCGAGCACCACGCCCGTGCCCGTCGCCTGCCCGGCGATCGACGTGCCGCCGCCGCGGGGGACCACCGGCACGGCGTGCGCGCGGCACACGCTCAGTACGGCCGCCACGTCGTCCGCGTCCTTGGGGGCGACCACGCCGAGCGGCACGCGCCGGTAGTTGGACGCGTCCATGGTGTGCAGCGCCCGCGCCGTCGTACGGAAGTCGACGGCACCGCGCACCGCGGCGCTCAGTTCCGCGTGCAGCGCGCCGGCGTCCGCGCCCGTGGTCCCCGGCCGCCGTTCCTCGGGATCCGTCATGTTCCCAGGATGACTCGAAGTCGATGGCGATGGTCCCGACGGGACCGACCGGGCAGGTCAGCGTCTCTCCTGAAGGGTCGCTCGCGACGCGCACGGTCGCCCCGGCCAACGCCCTCGGACTGCGAGCGTACGCCGGGCGGGTGACCCCGGCCCGCCGAAGCGAGACCGGCATGACGTTCCGTACGCCCGCGTGACGACGACGCGGGGAACCGCTCCCCCGCTTGCCCCCGCATTGACTGTCCTTTGGTGCAGAGTCAAACGGAATACGTCCATTCCGACCAGCAACTCACCTATAGTGACGCGCAGTTGCGCAACAAGGGCCGCCCTCACCCGTCGGCCCCGCGCACCGCACCCGCCCTGGACCTGACCGAGGCCACCGAGGACGCCATCCATGACCGCCCCCACACCGTCAGGCGAACGACCCGCGCTCCGTGCCGCCGCCCCCGCCCCGCTGGCCACCGCCGTGATCGCGGGCCTCGCCGTCGCCGCCGCGGTCCTGACGGCACCGAAGGCGGTCCGCGTCCCCCTCGCCTGGGGCGGCGGCGCCGCGGCGCTGGTACTGTGCGCGGCCGTCGCCCTCGCCGCCCACGGCCTGCGCTCGGCCCGGCTGACCCGCCGCCGTCTGGACACCGTGACCCAGGACGCGGCCCGGCTGCTCCAGGAACGCGCCCGGCTCGCCGAGGACTTCAGCCAGGAGAGGGCCCGGCTGACGGACGGCTTCATCGAGGAACGCGTGCGGCTCACCGAGGAGTTCGAGCGGGAGCGGGGCCGGCTCGCCGAGGAGTCGGAACGGGAGCGGGTCCGCCGGGCCGACGCCTCCGAACGGGAACGCGCCTCGCTCACCGACGAGTTCGACCGCGAGCGCGACCGGCTCACCGCCGACCTCGCGCGGCTCACCGCGGAGAACACCCGTCTGGCCCGGAGCCTGCGCCAGGCGGCGAACGCCCGGGACGCCGCCGTCTCCGTCACCGCCAACGCCGCCGGCCGCATGCAGGCCCTGGCCACCGGCACGCTCGCCGACCTGCGCGCGATGGAGGAGAGGCACAGCGACGAGGACGTCCTCGCCGACCTGCTCCACCTCGACCACCGCACCGCGCAGACGGGCCGCCTCGCCGACTCCGTCGCCGTCCTCACCGGCGCCCGCTCCGGCCGCCGCTGGGCACGCCCCATCGTCATGGAGTCGATCCTGCGCGGCGCGATGGGCCGCATCAGCGGATACCAGCGTGTCCGCGTCCACTCCTCCAGCGAGGCCGCGGTCGCCGGGCACGCCGCCGAGGGCGTGATGCACGCCCTCGCCGAACTCCTCGACAACGCCGCGAACTTCTCGCCGCCGACCGCCGAGGTCCATGTCTACGTCGAGGAGGTGCCCTCCGGGGTCATCGTCTCCGTGGAGGACGCGGGCCTGGTCATGAGCGACGTGCAGCTACGCCGCGCCGAACGCGCGGTCTCCGGCGACGTCACCGACCTGAGCGGGCTCACCGGCACCCGGCTCGGCCTCGCGGTCGTCGGCCGGCTCGCCCGCAAGCACGGCCTGAAGGTCTCCTTCCGGCCGTCGGCGCGGGGCGGCACCGGCGTGCTGATGCTGATCCCGCAGGACATCCTGTCCCAGCCGACGCCGACGCCGGCCACAGAGCCCGGCGCTACCCCGGCCACGGAGCCCGGCGCTACCCCGGCCGCGGAGCCCGGTGGGACCCCGGCCGCCCGCCCGGCGGTCGCCCGGCCGGCGGGGACCGCCCCGGACACCGTGGCCGCGCCCGCGTCGGCCGCCCCCTGGCACCGGCCCTCCTACGCCGCCGCCCGCGCCGCCGAGGACCTCGACCCCGACCCGGTTCCCACCCACGAGTCGCCCCGTCCGGGCACGGCGGGGACCGGAGGACTGCCCCGGCGCCGTCGCGGCCACGCCCTCGCGGCGGCCGAGCGCACCCACCCCGCCGCCCCCGCCGAAAGCGAGCCGCGCACCCCCGACGACGCCAGGTCCCTGGCCGCCCGCTTCGGCGGTTTCCGCCAGGCGGTACGCGGCGCCGTACCGGACCAGGCCGCGGTCCGGGACACGACGGCGGAACCCGACGCCGCACCGGAGACGGCGCCCGGACATCCCGTACGGAAGGCCACTTCGGCAAACGCTGTCCGGGGCAACGAGCGCGTGAGGGCTGTTGGCGAAACATCGGCCGTGCATGGCGTGGAGGAGACGGCATCCGGAAACCCTGTACGCGAGACATCCGGCCCCCCGGCACCCGACACCGCAGCCCGCCCCTCCGCAGCTCACGACTCCGCGCACGCCACCCCAGCCGCTCCCCTGCTCCGCCCCGCCCCGCACGAACCGGCCGTACGCCGGACACCGGCTCCCGGTCCCCTGCCGGAGGCCGCCGCCACCCCCTCGCACCCGGAAGGCAACTCCCCTTCATGACCGGCATCACGACCGCCGACGAGAAGCTCACCTGGCTCATCGAGGGCCTGCTGGAGCGCACCCCCGGCGCCCGGCACGCCCTGGTGCTGTCCCGGGACGGGCTGAAGCTGTGCCGCACTCCGGAGCTGTCCGTCGACCAGGCCGACCAACTGGCCGCGATCTCCGCCGGCATCCAGTCGCTGTCCCACGGCGCGTCCGTGGAGTTCGGCGACGGAAGCGGCGGGGTGCGCTCGGCGATGGCCGAGTTCTACGGCGGGGTCCTGTTCATCGTGGAGGCGGGCCACGGCGCGCACCTCGCCCTGGTCACCGACGAGGACGCGGACGCGGGACTCGTCGGTCACCACATGAGCGAACTCGTGGAACAGCTCGGCGAGCACCTGACCGCGCAGCCGCGTACGTCATGAGCCGCCCCGGCAGGGACGACGCACCGGACCGGCTGTACACCCTCACGCAAGGGCGCAGCCGGTCCGACCCGGCAGCCCGGTTCGACCTGGTGACGCTCGTGGTCGCCGAGTGCGATCCGGTGCCGGGCATGCAGTCGGAACACGCCGCCATCCTGCGGATGTGCGACCGGCCGACGGCGGTCGTGGAGATCGCCGCCGAGCTGCGGCTACCGGTGAGCATCACGAAGATCCTGCTCTCCGACCTCCTGGCGGCGGGCCGCGTCAGCGCCCGCCATCCCCGCACCGCCGCACTCCCCGAACCCGACGTCCTGGAACAGGTGCTCGTTGGACTCCGCAACCTCTGACACCCGCACTCCGCTGGGTGCACAGGCCGACAACGGCCTGAAGATCGTGGTCGTCGGCGGCCTCGGCGTCGGCAAGACGACCCTGGTCCGCTCGGTGAGCGAGATCCGCCCGCTCAGCACCGAGGAGACCATGACCCAGGCCGGCGCGACGGTCGACGACGTGAGCGGGGTCCGGGACAAGTCCGCGACCACCGTCGCCTTCGACTTCGGCCGGATCACGCTGGACGCCCGCAATGTGCTGTACCTGTTCGGGGCGCCCGGGCAGGAGCGGTTCTGGTTCCTGTGGGACCGGCTCTTCGCCGGCACCCTGGGCGCGGTGGTCCTCCTCGACACCCGGCGCATCGACGACTCCTGGTACGCCATCGACCGCCTGGAACGCCACGGGATGCCGTTCATCGTGGCCTGCAACGACTTCGGCGGCCCCCGGTACACGCCCGCCGAGGTCCGCGCCGCCCTCGACCTCGCCCCGCACATCCCGCTCGTCGACTGCGACGCGCGCTCCCGGGAGTCCGGCAAGCAGGTCCTGATCACGCTCGTCGAACACGTGCGGCGGTTCGGCGCCGGCCTCGTCCCCACCGCCGAACAGGAGCTGGTGTGACCCCCGCCCCCGTGCCCCTGAGCGGGCCCCGTTTCCAGACCGAACCCGCCGCGCTGTACCGGGAGATGCGGCGCGAGCACGGCGCCGTGACCCCGGTCGTCCTCGACGGCGGCATACCGGCGTGGCTGGTGCTCGGCTACCGCGAGCTGCACCAGGTCACCGGCGACCCGGTGCTGTTCAGCCGGGACTCCGAGCTGTGGAACCAGTGGGACGGCATCCCCGAGGACTGGCCACTGCTGCCGATGATCGGCCGCAGGCAGCCGTCGATCCTCTACACCGTCGGCGCACGCCACCGCGCACGCGCCGCGATGATCAGCGACGCGCTGGAGGCCGTCGACCCCTTCGAACTGCGCGGCCACGCCGAACGGTTCGCGGACGAGCTGATCGACACCGTGTGCGGCAGGGGCGCGGCGGACCTGATCGCCGACTACGCGATGCTGCTGCCCGTGCGCGTCCTCGCGGTCCTCTACGGCTTCGCGGAGGAGCAGGGCCCGGGACTCGTCACCGCCCTCAACGACATGATCGACGGGCGGGAGCGGGCGATCACGGGCCAGCGGCATCTGGCCGGCTCCATGACCGAACTGCTGGCCGCCCGGAAGGCGAGCCCGGCCGACGACGTGGTCTCCCGGATGCTCGCCGACGAAAGCGGCTTCACCGACGAGGAGATCACCCAGGACCTGATGGTGATGATGGCGGCGGGCCATCAGCCGACCGCGGACTGGATCGGCAACTCGCTGCGGCTGATGCTCACCGACGACCGTTTCGCCGCCTCCCTCTTCGGCGGCCGCAACAGCGTCGCCGAGGCCATGAACGAGGTGCTGTGGGAGGACACCCCCAACCAGAACGTGGCGGGCCGCTGGGCCTCCCGTGACACCCGGCTGGGCGGCCGGCACATCCGGGCCGGCGATCTGCTGCTGCTCGGCCTCCAGGGCGCCAACAGCGATCCGCAGGTGCGCACCGACGGCTCCGCGCTGACCGGTGGCAACCACGCGCACTTCTCCTTCGGGCACGGCGAACACCGCTGCCCGTTCCCCGCGCAGGAGGTGGCGGAGATCATCGCGAGGACGGCCATCGAGGTGGTCCTGGACCGGCTTCCGGACATCGATCTGGCCGTACCCGCCGAGGAGTTGACGCGCCGTCCGTCGCCGTGGCTGCGAGGGCTCACGGCACTGCCGGTGAGCTTCACCCCCACCCGTTCTCCAGGAGGCGCTTCCGCATGACCACTGCCGGCATCCCCCGTATCGCGCTGGACCCCTTCGTCCGCGACCTCGACGCCGAGAGCGCGCGGCTCCGCACGGCGGGACCGCTCGCCGCCGTGGAGCTGCCCGGCGGGGTTCCCGTGTGGGCGGTCACGCACCACGCCGAGGCCCGGCAGCTCCTGACGGACCCCCGGCTGGTCAAGGACATCACCGTCTGGGGTGCCTGGCAGCGCGGCGAGATCGCCCCCGACTGGCCGTTGATCGGGCTCGCCAACCCGGGCCGCTCCATGCTCACCGTGGACGGGGCCGACCACCGGCGGCTGCGCACACTGGTCGCCCAGGCGCTGACGCCACGGCGGGTGGAGGAGATGCGGGAGCGGATCACCCGGCTGACCGAGGGCCTGCTGGACCGGCTGCCCACGGACGGTGGTGTGGTCGACCTCAAGGCGGAGTTCGCGTATCCGCTGCCCATGTACGTCATAGCGGAGCTGATGGGCATCGAGGAGTCCCGGCTGCCGCGCCTTCAGGAGCTGTTCGAGAAGTTCTTCTCGACGCAGACCCCGCCCGCGGAGGTGGTCGCGACGCTCACCGAACTGGCGGGGATCATGACGGACACCGTGGCGGCGAAGCGCGCCGAGCCCGGCGAGGACCTCACCTCCGCCCTCGTCCAGGCCTCCGAGGGCGGCGACCGCCTCACCGACGAGGAGATCGTCTCCACTCTTCAGCTGATGGTGGCGGCGGGACACGAGACGACGATCTCGCTGATCGTCAACGCGGTGGTCAATCTGTCGGCCCATCCGGACCAGCGCGCGCTGGTCCTCGCGGGTGAGGCGGACTGGTCGGCGGTGGTCGAGGAGACCCTGCGCTATTCCACCCCCACCTCCCACGTCCTGATCCGGTTCGCCACCGAGGACGTGCCGGTCGGCGACCGGGTCATCCCCGCGGGGGACGCCCTGATCGTGTCGCACGGCGCGATCGGCCGGGACGAGAAGGCGCACGGCCCGACCGCGGGCGTCTTCGACATCACCCGGGGAACAAAGAACCGGCACATCGCCTTCGGTCACGGCCCGCATGTGTGCCCCGGGGCGGCCCTGTCCCGCCTGGAGGCCGGGGTGGCGCTGCCCGCGCTGTACGCCCGCTTCCCCGGCCTGGACCTGGCGGTCCCGGCGGGCGACCTGCGCAACAAGCCGGTGGTGACGCAGAACGACCTCTTCGCGCTGCCGGTGCGGCTGACCTCGTAGGACGGCGCGGGAACGGCAGGGGAACGACACGGGGTCGCGCGGTTTTCCCGGCGGCCGGTCCGCACGATTCCCGGCGGCGGGTCCGCACGGACTCCCGGCGGCCGGTCCGCACGATCCCCAGCCGCCGGTCCACGCGGACTCCCGGCCACGGACCGCACGATCCCAGGCCGCCGGTCCGCACGGACTCCCGGCGGCGCGTCCGCACCATTCCCGGCGGCGGGCCCGCACGATCCCCAGCCACGGAACGCCCGATCCCCGGCCGCGGGCCCTTGCGGGTCCTCACCCGTCCGCGGGCCGGAGAGGGCGTCTCATCGAACGGACACGTTTCCGCCGGTTTCGCCGAAGAGATACCCTCCGGCTCGTGGCTGACATCCAGATTCCTGCTGACCTCAAGCCCGCTGACGGCCGTTTCGGCGCGGGTCCCTCCAAGGTGCGGGTGGAGGCGCTGGACGCCCTCGCCGCCACGGGTAGCTCCCTGCTCGGCACGTCCCACCGCCAGGCCCCGGTCAAGAACCTGGTCGGCAAGGTGCGCGAGGGCATCCGCGAGCTCTTCGAGCTCCCCGACGGCTACGAGGTCATCCTCGGCAACGGCGGCTCCACCGCGTTCTGGGACATCGCGACCCACGGCCTGATCGAGAACAAGTCGCAGCACCTCAGCTTCGGCGAGTTCTCCTCCAAGTTCGCCAAGGCCGCGAAGCTCGCCCCGTGGCTCGCCGAACCCACGATCATCTCCTCCGCGCCCGGCACGCACCCCGAGGCCGGGGCGGAGGAGGGCGTCGACGTCTACGCCTTCACCCACAACGAGACGTCCACGGGCGTCGCGATGCCGATTCAGCGGGTCGCGGGCGCGGACTCCGGCTCCCTGGTCCTGGTGGACGCCACCTCCGGCGCCGGCGGCCTCCCGGTCGACATCGCCGAGACCGACGTCTACTACTTCGCCCCGCAGAAGTCCTTCGCCTCCGACGGCGGCCTGTGGATCGGCGTGTTCTCCCCGGCCGCGATCGAGCGCGCCGAGCGCGTCCACGCCTCCGGCCGTCACATCCCGGAGTTCTTCAGCCTGCCCACGGCGATCGACAACTCCCGCAAGAACCAGACGTACAACACCCCGGCCCTCGCCACCCTGTTCCTGCTCAACGAGCAGTTGGAGTGGCTGAACGGCCAGGGCGGTCTGGACTTCGCGGTGCGCCGCACGGCCACCTCCGCCCGGAAGCTGTACGGCTGGGCCGAGGACGTGAAGTTCGCGACCCCGTTCGTCGCCGACCCGGCGCAGCGCTCCCAGGTCATCGGCACGATCGACTTCTTCGACGAGGTCGACGCGGCCGCCGTCGCCAAGGTCCTGCGCGCCAACGGCATCGTGGACACCGAGCCGTACCGCAAGCTGGGCCGCAACCAGCTGCGCGTCGCGATGTTCCCGGCGATCGACCCGGGGGACGTCGAGGCGCTGACCGCGTGCATCGACTACGTGATCGAGAAGCTCTGACCTTCTCGCCCGTCAGGTCGCGGGAGGGCGCCAGGTGTTGTGTGCACCGGGCGCCCTCGGCCGTCCCTACCGCTTCCTGCCCAGCAGCCGCTTGAGGCCGAAGACCAGCGCCAGGCCCACGGCCAGCACCAGGGCACCGACCTTGTAGTCGGCGTTCACGGGTGTGCCGCCGCCCGATGTGGCCGGCGGGGTCCCCTTCCCCGAGGGCGACGCCGCGCTGCCGGCTCCGCCGTGCCCGGGCGCGCTCTCGGCCTGCACCGGGCTGTCGCTGCCCTCGCTGCCGTAGAGGAGTTTCGAGCCGTCGACGGTGTACGTGACCGACTCGCCCTGCCGTTGCAGGGGCACGTCGAGCCGGCCCTGCCGGGTGATCCGCCCGCCGTTCCACGCGTAGGCGATGCCGCCGAAGTAGCCGCGCACGGCGAGCTGTCCGCCGTCGGGCGAGAAGGCGGCGTCGGTGGCCCACAGATCGACGGGGGCGACGGGCCGGAAGACGTTCGCCCCGGTGGACGACAGCCGGGCCGGTCCCTCGTAGAGGTGCCCGCCGTCCTCCTTCTTGTCGATGATGTAGACGCGCCCGGTCCTGGGGTGGACCACGAGGGACTCGGCGTCCCGGGGCCCGTTCGCGTACGTCACCACGTACTGGGTGGCGCGGATCGTCTGGTCCCTCAGCACCTTGGGCTCGGGCAGCCGGTAGATCCACACATGGGGCCATCGGCCGCCGAAGTTGTCGCCGATGTCACCGACGTAGATCTGGTTGCCCGGGCCGATGGATATGGCCTCGACGTCGCGGGGTGTGCCGATGCCGCGGAGGGTGACGGTGGCGACGGTCTTCCCGGTGCGGCCGTCCACGGCGTAGAGGTACGGTCCGTCGCCGCTGTCGTTGTGGGTCCAGTAGATCCCGGGGTGCAGATGTGAGGCGGCGAGCCCGCTGGACTCGGTGATCCGGGGATCCTTGATGGTGAAGCCGCCATCGTCGTCGGCGGAGGCGGACGCGGACGCGGATGCCGGCGCGGCGAGCGCACCGACGAGAAGGGCCCCGGCAAGGAACGCGAGCGGTCGACGCATGTCCCCAGCCTGCCATCCGGCGCCCCGGTTCACCGGGGCGGCCGGTCCGCCCGCCGGTGCCGGGCGGGCGTGTCGATCCTCACACCGGCCCGCCCCATACGTCCCCCCTGCGTCCCGGGGCGATCGTCCATGATGAGCGGATGCTCAGGTTCATGCCCGTAGGCGACTCCATGACGATCGGCAGCGCGGGCGAGCACACGTGGCGCTACCGGCTGTGGCGGCACCTGTGCGCGACGTACGACGGCCCGTTCTCGCTCGTCGGTCCGCGCGAGACGCTCCACGACAAGGCGACGGACGCGCCGACGTCGTACGCCTACGCCGAACCCGACTTCCCCCGGGCCCACCTGGCGGGCTGGGGCGAGGGCTGGATCCATATGGCGCCGCTCATCGCGGACGCCGTGCGGGAGTCACGCGCGGACGTTCTGCTGATCTCGCTGGGCCTGATCGACCTGGGCTTCTACACCAACGAGGAACAGACGGCGGAGAACGTACGGGCGTTCGTGGACCAGGCACGCCGGGCCAGGCCGCGCATCCGTATGGTGCTGCTGCCGGTGATCCCGAACATCCGGGCCGAGGCGGACGCCACGTTCGGGGCCCAGGTGAGCCTCTTCAACGAACTCCTGGCGAAGACGGCGGCGGACCTCGACGAGCCCGGATCGCCGATCCTGCCGGCCTCTCTCCCGCCGTCGTACGACATCCACCGGGACACCTACGACGGCACACACCCGAACGCGAGCGGCGAACACAAGATCGCGGGGGCGTTCGCGGAGGCGATGTACCAGGGGTGGGGGATCGCGGGGCCTTACGAGGCCGGAACGGATTGACCGAATAGCGGCGTCTCCTGGTCACCGTGCGTATCGTTGTACTGCGCGGCTGCACTCGTACGGAGGGCGGCCGGGGAGGAGCGCCACTATGACCATCCTGGAAGACAGGATCGAGATCGAGATGGCCGACACCAACGCCGAACGCCTGGACCAGTGGTTCGAGCGGCTTGAGCGGATGCCCGTCCCCGAGGGTTACAAGGTTGAGATCGTGGGGGGCAGTGTCTTCATGACGCCGCAGCGGGACATCCACTGGGAAACCATTCGCGAGATCCTCTGGGCGCTCGAGGACCACTTCGGAAGAAGGCGCGCACGGGTGTTCTCGGACGTCCGCATCGACTTTCCCGGTCCGGAGAACGGCTTCTGCCCCGATGTGGCCAAGCTGCGCGAAGGCGCAACGAAGGACGACAAGGGCCGCTGGCGGTGCGAGGACGTCGAGTTCATCGCCGAAGTCATCTCGAAGGGGACGGCCCGGAACGACTACGGTCCCAAGAAGACCGCCTACGCGCTCGCCGAAGTCCCCGTGTACCTCATCGTCGACCCCTACCGGGGCACATGCCACGTGTACACCGAGCCGAAGGAGGGCGACTACGCCTGCGAGCTGCGCGTCAACTACGGAACCGATGTCGACATGACCACCACTCCCCTCGGCCTCACGCTCCAGACCGACGACTTCCCCCGCGACTGAACCCGACCGCCCCACAACGCCCTTGCCTAGAGCGCACTCCACGCCGTTGGCTAGGCAGACATGAAGTACACGCAGCTCGGACGCACAGGACTCAAGGTCAGCCGGCTCGTCCTCGGGACCATGAACTTCGGCCCGCAGACCGACGAGGCCGACAGCCACGCGATCATGGACGCGGCGCTGGACGCGGGCATCAACGTCTTCGACACGGCCAATGTCTATGGGTGGGGCGAGAACAAGGGCCGTACGGAATCGATCATCGGCAGCTGGTTCGCCAAGGGCGGCGACCGGCGCGACAAGGTCGTCCTCGCCACCAAGGTGTACGGCAACATGGCCGCGGACGGCGACGCCTGGCCCAACCACGACAAGCTGTCCGCCCTCAACATCCGACGGGCGGTCGACGCCAGCCTGAAGCGGCTGGGGACCGACTACATCGACCTCTACCAGTTCCACCACGTCGACCGCAGCACTCCCTTCGAGGAGATCTGGCAGGCCATCGACGTCCTGGTGCGGCAGGGGAAGATCCTCTACGCCGGCTCGTCCAACTTCCCCGGCTACAAGATCGCCCAGGCCAACGAGATCGCCGCCCGGCGCGGCGGCACGATCGGGCTGGTCAGCGAGCAGTGCCTCTACAACCTGGCCGAACGCCGCGCCGAGATGGAGGTCATCCCGGCGGCGCAGGAGTACGGCCTCGGGGTCATCCCCTGGTCCCCGCTGCACGGCGGCCTGCTCGGCGGGGTGATCAAGAAAGAGGTCGAGGGTGGCCGCCGGGCGTCCGGACGGGCCGCCGACACCCTCGCCGACCCCACCGCACGCGCACAGATCCAGGCCTACGAGGACCTGCTCGACAAGCACGGGATCGAGCCCGGCGAGGCCGCCCTGGCCTGGCTGCTGACCCGGCCCGGCGTCACCGGCCCGATCGTCGGCCCGCGCACCGGCGCACAGCTTCAGTCGGCGCTGCGGGCGGTCGAGCTGGAGCTCCCGGGGGAGGTCCTGGCCGGCCTTGAGGAGATCTTCCCGGGGCCCGGGCCGTCACCGGAGGCGTTCGCCTGGTAGCCGACAGGGCCGGGTCTCCTCGGGGGCCAGGGCCGCGCGCGGCGGTGCGCTCGGCGGCGGCGGTCTACCTGCCGACCGCCGCCGCCAGCGCCACCACCGCGAACATCAGCACAAGCACACCGGCCATGATCCGGTTACGGGTCTTCGGGTCCACGCATCGAGCGTAACCGGACCTCGTCAGGGGCCCGCGCCGAGCCCCCACCGCTCCACCGTCTCGTAGCGCGGCTGCTCCCCCGGCACCCCCGACCTCGGCAGCCGGCTGCGCACGAGGCACAGCTCCCCGACCGTCCAGGTGCTCCCCTCGAAGGCGTCCAGCGCGGCGGCGTACGGCCGCAGGTCCGCTCCCCTGCCCCGGCTGCGGGCCAGGGTCAGATGCGGACGGTGACGGCGGTGCTCCCCCATCTCCACGCCCGCCTTGCGCCCCGCGGACTCCGTGCGGTCGGCGAGCAGCCGCAGGGCCGCCGCGTCCCCGGACGCGCCCACCCACAGCGCCCGGTCCCCGAAACGGCCGCCCCCGGCGAGGGCCAGGGGAAACGGCTCGGCGCGCCGGGCCGCCCGCGCCAGCCGCTCCGACAGCTCCGGTACGACCTCTTCGTCCACCTCGCCGTAGAAGGCGAGCGTGAAGTGCCAGCCCGGCCGTTCCGTCCAGCGCAGCCCGTCCGCGCCCGGCATGCCCTCCACCTCGCGCACGACCGAGGCGAGTTCACCCAGCGCGCGCTGCGGCGGCAGCACCGCGGCGAAGAGTCTCATGGCACCAGTCTCCCCGGGAAACGCCCCGGCGTGTCCTCGTCACCGTGCGTATCGTTGTACCGCGCGGCTGCATGCGACCAGGCGGCAGCGGGGAGGAGCGGCACAGTGACTGTTCTGGCAGACAGGATCGAGATGGCCGACCAGGGCGAAGAACTCAGCCTCGACACCATGTTCGAGTGGCTGGAGCGGATGCACATCCCCGAGGGTTTCAAGACCGAGATCGTCGAGGGGGGCATCTTCGTGACGCCGCAGCGGGACACCCACTGGGACATCATCCTGGACATCGTCGAGCAACTGCGCACCAAGTACCCGCGCACGCGCGTGAAGTCCGATGTCCGGATCGACTACCCGGGGCATCTCAACGGCTTCGCGTCCGACGTCGTGACGCTCGCGAAGGACGCCCAGAAAGACGACAAGGGCCACTGGCGCCACCAGGACGTCGAGTTCGTCGCGGAGGTGATCTCCAGGGGCACCGCCCACAACGACCACGGGCCGAAGAAGGCCGCCTACGCCGCCGCCGAGGTGCCGGTGTACCTGATCGTGGACCCGTACACCCGCACATGGCATCTGCACACCCTGCCGCAGGACGGCGCGTACCGCGGCACGCTCAGCCTGGACTTCGGCGAGGAGATCGACCTGACCGGAACCGTGGTGGGGCTGGTCCTCAAGACGGACGAGTTCCCCAGGGACTGATCCCGGCCCCCCGGGGCCGGGATCAGCGGGTTCGGAGTCCGGCGGCTACGCGGCCGCCAGCTCCTCCGTCCCCGTGCGCGGGACGAAGCGGACCCGCGGGTGACCGTGGTGCCAGCCGACCGACAGCCGCAGATCGCCCGCCCGGGCCAGCACCAGACCGATGGTCACGGCCGCCGCCAGCGAGATCAGACCGCCCAGGGCGAAGCCGATCCGCGGGCCGTAGGCGTCCGTGATCCAGCCGACCAGCGGCGCTCCCAGGGGCGTACCGCCCACGAAGACCATCATGAACAGGGCCATGACGCGGCCGCGCATCGCCGGGTCGGTGCCCATCTGGACGGCTGTGTTCGCGGTGACGTTCACCGTCAGTCCGAAGATCCCTATCGGGACCATCAGCAGCGCGAACAGCCACAGCGACGGGGCCCCGGCCGCCACGACCTCCAGCCCGCCGAACAGTGCCGCCGCCGCGATCAGCACCCGCAGCCGGGCCGTGCCCCGGCGGGCGGCGAGCAGCGCGCCGGTCAGCGAGCCGAGCGCCATCAGCGTGTTGAAGAGGCTGTAGGCGCCCGCGCCCGCGTGGAAGACGTGCCCCGCGTACGCCGAGAGCCACACCGGGAAGTTGAAGCCGAAGGTGCCGATGAAGCCGACCAGGACGATCGGCCAGATCAGCTCCGGGTGTCCGGCGACATAGCGCAGCCCCTCGCGGAGCTGGCCCTTGCCGCGCGGGGCGCGCTCCACGACGTGCAGCTCGCGGGCGCGCATCAGCAGCAGTCCGGCGATGGGGGCGAGGAAGGACAGGCCGTTGAACAGGAAGGCCCAGCCCGTGCCGACACCGGTGATCAGCACGCCCGCGACGGCCGGGCCGACCAGGCGGGCGGACTGGAAGTTCGCCGAGTTCAGGCTGACCGCGTTCTGCAGCTGCCCGGGGCCGACCATCTCCGAGACGAAGGACTGGCGGGCGGGGTTGTCCAGGACCGTGGCGAGTCCGGCGGCGAAGGCGGCGACGTACACGTGCCAGACCTGGACATGGCCGGAGAGCGTCAGAAAGGCGAGGACGAGGCCCGTGGCACCCATCGCGGACTGGGTGACCAGCAGGGTCGGGCGCTTGGGCAGCCGGTCGACGAGGACACCGCCGTACAGCCCGAAGAGGAGCATCGGCAGGAACTGGAGCGCCGTGGTGACACCGACGGCCGCGGAGGAGCCGGTCAGGCTCAGCACCAGCCAGTCCTGTGCGATGCGCTGCATCCAGGTGCCGATGTTGGAGACGACCTGGCCCAGGAAGAAGAGCCGGTAGTTCCGCACGCGCAGGGAGCTGAACATCGAGGACGCGCGGGATTCGGGCCGTTCGACGGGGTCCGGGGTCCCGGGCGCCGTGGGGGGCTCGGACGTCCCGGAAGAACTGGGGGGCTCGTGCGTATCAGAAGCCGTGGCGGGCGTGGCGGGCCCGGGAGTCCCGGGAGCCGTTGGGGGTCCGGGGCGTTCGGAGAGGGCGGGCGGGGAGTCGTGGGTGGCTGGTGCGGGGGCGGAAGCTACTCCGGTTCCCGTACTCAAAGGGGTTCGCCTCCTTGCGATGACGGCTTCGTACGTACGCGGGTGGGGCCGCGGGCATCACGGTGGGCGTCCGGGGCGGACGCCCACCGTCACAGATGCGCGAGCTTTTCCAGGACGGGGGCCGCCGCGCGGAGCTTCGCCCACTCGTCCTCGTCCAGGCCCTCGACCAGGCCGGCCAGGAACGCGTTCCGCTTGCGGCGGCTCTCCTCGAGCATCGCCTCGGCCCGCTCGGTCTGGGTGACCACCTTCTGGCGGCGGTCCTCGGGATGCGGCTCCAGCCCGACCAGCCCCTTGCTCTCCAGCAGCGCCACGATGCGGGTCATCGAGGGCGGCTGGACATGCTCCTTGCGGGCAAGCTCGCCGGGGGTGGCGGAGCCGCAGCGGGACAGGGTGCCGAGCACCGACATCTCGGTCGGGCTCAGCGACTCGTCGACCCGCTGGTGCTTGAGTCGGCGCGAGAGGCGCATCACAGAGGAGCGGAGAGCGTTCACGGCGGCAGGGTCGTCGCCATGGGTCAGGTCAACCATGCTCTTTAGGATAACTCATTACTTTCCCTAAAGACCATCGCGCCGCACCGCCTCCCGGGTGACTCCCGCCACTACGGGCCCGTGATCCCGAGTCCTCCCGGGAAACTCCGAAGCGGCACGCATCACCCGAACGGGAGCGGCGGTCAGGGAGTGCGGGTGGACGGGGAGTCGCTCGAACGGCTCCGCCGGCACGCCGCCAGAAACGGAATGAGCGTCCAGGACGATGTCGTCCGGACGCTCATTCGGGATGGAAGGGAGCCGGTCAGGTCAGGCCCAGCGCCGGCATCAGGTAGTAGAAGGCGAACACGGCCGCCACCACGTACATGGCGGCGGGGACCTCCCGGCCCCGGCCCGCGGCCAGGCGCAGGGCCACGAAGGCGATGAAGCCCATGCCGATGCCGTTCGTGATCGAGTACGTGAAGGGCATCATCAGCATCGTCACGAAGGCCGGGACGGCGATCGTGTAGTCCGCCCAGTCGATCTCCTTGACCGAGTGGGACAGGATCAGGAAGCCGACCGCGACCAGGGCCGGAGTGGCCGCCTGGGACGGGACCATCGTGGCGACCGGGGTGAGGAAGAGGGCCACGGCGAAGAGAGCGCCCGTGACGACGTTCGCGAAGCCCGTGCGCGCGCCCTCGCCGACGCCCGCCGTGGACTCCACGAAGCAGGTGGTGGCCGAGGAGGAGCTGGCACCGCCCACCGCGACCGCGATGCCGTCGACGAAGAGCACCTTGTTCATGCCGGGCATGGCGCCCTCGGCGTCGGTCAGCTTCGCCTCGTCGCTGATGCCCATGATCGTGCCCATCGCGTCGAAGAAGCACGACAGCAGGACCGTGAAGACGAAGAGGATCCCGGTCAGGACGCCGACCTTGTCGAAGCCGCCGAACAGGCTGACCTTGCCGATCAGGCCGAAGTCCGGGGTGGAGAGCGGGTTGCCCGGCCACTTCGGGACGGTCAGACCCCAGGAGGCGATCTTGGCGGTCGCGTTGAGGATCACCGCGAGCACCGTCATCGCGACGATCGAGATCAGGATGGCGCCCGGCACCTTGCGGACGATCAGCGCGAAGGTGAGCAGGGTGCCCAGGACGAAGACCAGGACCGGCCAGCCGGTCAGATGGCCGCCGGTGCCGAGCTGCAGCGGGACCGTGGTCTGCGCGATGTCCGGGATACGGGTGACGAAGCCGGAGTCGACGAGTCCGATCAGCATGATGAACAGGCCGATGCCGATGGCGATGCCCTTGCGCAGACCGAGCGGCACGGCGTTCATCACGCGTTCACGCAGTCCGGTGGCGACCAGCAGCATCACCACGATGCCGGCGAGGACGACCATGCCCATCGCGTCCGGCCACGACATGCGCGGCGCGAGCTGGAGGGCGACGACCGTGTTCACGCCGAGGCCGGCCGCGAGGGCGATCGGGACATTGCCGATCACGCCCATGAGCAGTGTGCTGAAGGCGGCGGTGAGGGCGGTCGCGGTGACCAGCTGGCCGTTGTCCAGGTGGTGCCCGTACATGTCCTTCGCGCTGCTGAGAATGATCGGGTTCAGCACGATGATGTACGCCATCGCGAAGAAGGTGGCGAAACCGCCCCGGATCTCGCGCGGGAGCGTGCTGCCCCGCTCGGAGATCTTGAAGTAGCGGTCGAGGGCGCCGAACGGGGGCCGGGTGCCCGGCTGCTGGGTGGCCTGGGCAGGAGCCGAGGTGGACATGCGGGACCTCAGGGTTCGGGGGACTGCGGACAGACGCGATCGAGTCTCGCCGTCACCTGATCACCAACGGGTTCCCCCCATGGCGTTGTTGGTGATTCATACGAATATAAGCGGCCAGACTCGAACCGCTTCAGTATGAACATATAAGCCGTAGATCGCTATCTTCGCGCGTAGACCCTTGGCGCACATGGGCCCGGGGCCAGCCCCGGCCGCGCCGGCCGCCCCTCGTAAGCTGTGCGCATGGCGAAGTGGACCCCGCAACACGAGGCGCCGGAGCCCCTGGAGGGCCCCGTGGTCGCCACCATCACCGGCGGCACGATCCTCTGGTTCGTCCTCTTCCTGGTCCAGTTGCCGTTCTACGCCTGGTTCGCCGACCACGGGCACACCTGGTGGCTGTGGACGTGCCTGGCCGGCGCGGGGCTCGGCTGCATCGGCGTCTGGTACGTGCGCAAGCGGGACGCGGCGATCAAACGGGACGCGGCGATCAAGAAGGCGGCGGCCGAGTGACAGCCCGGGACGTCCCGTACAACCACCGCACGAGCCCCCTCCTCCCCTGGTCGGATCTTTGGGGGGCTCAAGGGGTGAAGGCGTAAAACGGCACGTACCGTCGAATGCATGACCCACATCGACGCGGGCGCCGAACTCGATCCCGTCCACCCCGCCCCCGCACCCGGGCGAACACGCGGACTGTCCGCCGCCGAGGTGGCCGAGCGGGTCGCCCGCGGTGACGTCAACGACATCCCCGTCCGCAGCAGCCGCTCCCTGAACGAGATCGTCCGCGCCAACGTCTTCACCCGCTTCAACGCGATCATCGGCGTGCTCTGGCTGGCCATGCTGTTCGTGGCGCCGTTCCAGGACAGCCTCTTCGGCTACGTGATCATCGCCAACACCGGCATCGGCATCATCCAGGAGTGGCGCGCCAAGAAGACCCTGGACTCCCTCGCCGTGATCGGCGAGGCGAGACCCACGGTCCGCCGGGACGGGGTGGCCGCCGCGATCGGCACCTCCGAGATCGTGCTCGACGACATCATCGAGACCGGACCGGGCGACAAGATCGTCGTCGACGGCGTCTGCGTCGAGGCCGACGGGCTGGAGATCGACGAGTCGCTGCTGACCGGCGAGGCCGACCCCGTCGTCAAACGGGCCGGGGACCCGGTCATGTCCGGAAGCTTCGTCGTCGCCGGCAACGGCGCCTTCCGCGCGACCAAGGTGGGACGCGAGGCCTACGCCGCCCGGCTCGCCGAGGAGGCGACCCGCTTCACCCTCGTCCACTCCGAGCTGCGCAGCGGTATCTCCACGATCCTCAAGTACGTGACGTGGATGATGATCCCGACCGCGATCGGCCTCGTCATCAGCCAGCTCGTGGTCAAGCAGTCCGGGTTCAAGGAATCCCTGGCCCGCACGGTCGGCGGGATCGTGCCCATGGTCCCCGAGGGGCTCGTCCTGCTCACCTCCGTGGCCTTCGCCATCGGCGTCATCCGGCTGGGGCGCAAACAGGTCCTGGTCCAGGAACTGCCCGCCATCGAGGGCCTCGCCCGCGTCGACACCGTCTGTCTGGACAAGACGGGCACCCTCACCGAGGGCGGCATGGACGTCACCGAACTGCGGCCGCTCCAGGGCGCCGACGAGACGTACATTCGCAAGGTCCTCGGCGCGCTCGGCGAGTCCGACCCGCGCCCGAACGCCTCCCTCCGGGCGATCATCGACGCCTACCCGGACAGCGAGGACTGGCGCTGCACCGAGGCCCTGCCCTTCTCCTCCGCCCGGAAGTACAGCGGCGCGTCCTTCAGCGAGGGCGACGGCGAGGCCAGCAGCTGGCTCCTCGGCGCCCCGGACATCCTGCTGAACCCCGACGACCCGGCCCTGGCCGAGACCGAGCGCCTCAACGAGCAGGGACTGCGGGTGCTGCTGCTGGCCCGCACCACCCGGGACCTGGACGACCCCCAGGTCAAGGACGGCGCCCGGCCCACCGCCCTGGTCGTCCTCGAACAGCGGCTGCGCCCGGACGCCGCCGACACCCTGCGCTATTTCGCCCAGCAGAACGTCCGCGCCAAGGTGATCTCCGGCGACAACGCGGTGTCCGTGGGCGCGGTGGCCGGGAAGCTCGGCATCGTCGGCGAGGTCGTGGACGCCCGTCGCCTTCCCCCGAACCAGGCGGAGATGGCCAAGTCGCTGGACAAGGGCACCGTGTTCGGGCGGGTCACCCCGCAGCAGAAGCGGGAGATGGTGGGCGCGCTGCAGTCGCGCGGACACACGGTGGCGATGACGGGCGACGGCGTGAACGACGTGCTCGCGCTCAAGGACGCGGACATCGGCGTCTCGATGGGGTCCGGCTCGGAGGCGACCCGGGCCGTGGCGCAGATCGTGCTGCTCGACAACAGCTTCGCGACGCTGCCGTCGGTGGTCGGCGAGGGCCGCCGGGTGATCGGCAACATCACCCGGGTCGCCACCCTCTTCCTGGTGAAGACGGTCTACTCGGTGCTGCTGGCGGTGCTGGTGGTGTGCTGGCAGGTGGAGTACCCGTTTCTGCCCCGGCACCTGACCCTGCTGTCGACCCTCACGATCGGCGTGCCGGCCTTCTTCCTGGCGCTCGCCCCCAACAAGGAGCGGGCCAGGCCCCACTTCGTACGGCGGGTCATGCGGTACTCGATCCCGGGCGGGGTCATGGCGGCCGTCGCGACCTTCGTGACGTATCTGATCGCCCGGCACCACTACACGGGCCCCGGCTCACTGGAGGCGGAGGCCAGCGCGGCGACCCTCACGCTCTTCCTGATCTCGATGTGGGTGCTGGCGATCATCGCGCGGCCCTACACCTGGTGGCGGATCGCCCTGGTGGCCGCGATGGGCGTGGCGTTCCTGTTCGTCCTGGCCGTACCCGCGCTCCAGCACTTCTTCGCGCTGAGGCTGGTGGGCGTCTCGATCCCCTGGATCGCGGTGGGGATCGCGGCGCTGGCGGCGGCCGTCCTGGAGTTCGTCTGGAAGTGGGTCGACCGCCGCGTGCCTGCCTAAGGCTGAGAAGCGTCGGGCAGCCGGGGCCCGCTACTCGCCGGTGTCATTAAAATTGGAACCAATGGGGTGGGAGTGCAGGACGGCGAGGGGAGAACACGGTGGCCGACACGGTTTGGCTCGATCAGCGCCAGCTGGCTACGTGGAGAGCGTTTCTGCTGGCCAGCTCGCTTATCGAGCGCCAGGTCGAGCAGCAGCTCAGGGACGACGCGCAGCTGTCTCATCAGCAGTACGAGGTTCTCAGCCGTCTCGCTGACGCCCCGGGCGGTGAGCTGCGTATGACTGTCCTGGCGGATGTGGCCCTCACCTCGAAGAGCGGGCTGACGTACCAGGTGACACAGCTGGAGAAGGCGGGGCTGGTCCGGCGCCGCTCGTGTGCCGGCGACGATCGCGGCGTCGTCGCTTCCTTGACCGACGCCGGGCTGGAGAGGGTCCGCGCGACTGCTCCCGGGCATGCCGGCCTGGTCCGCGCCCTGTTCGTCGACGGCCTGTCGGATGACGAGTTCGACGGGCTCAGCAAAGGACTCAGCGCCCTTGTCAGCCGGCTGACCGACCCGGGAACCCGTTCCTCCTGAAAGGGCCACCGAACGAATCCGCCGATCCCGGCGGCGCCTCGGTGGCCGGTGCGCGCCGCTTTGCCGCGGGGTACCGGGCGATGCGGTGTGCCCGGGCCGCCGGCCGGCCGCGCGTCGGCGGACATGGGTGTGCCGCCCGGCCGGTGGCGGGGCGGCATGTCCATGAGGCGCGACCGGTCGTCAGGAGAGGGTCTTGAGGGCGGCGTTGGCGAAGTCGGCGTCGAGTTCGCCAGTGGGGGCGCCGGAGACACCGATGCCGCCGACGATCTTGCCGTGGACCGTGATGGGGACGCCGCCGGGCAGGACGCTGAAGCCGGGGATGTAGGTGAAGCCGGGTGAGGTCTTGGCGGCGTTCTGCAGGTCGGCGGTGGGGGTCTGGAAGCCGGCCGCGGCGTAGGCCTTCTCGAAGCTGACCTGGACGGTGGCGCCGGTCGCGGTGTCCGCACGCTGCTCGTTGATGACCACGCCGTCACGGTCCACGACGGTCACGGAGACGGGGTAGCCCTTCTCGATGCCCTTCTGCATCGCGATGTCGGAGATCTTCTTGGCCACCGACAGCGGCAGGTAGGGGGCGGTACCGACACTCGTCGTGGCGGCGGTCTGGGCCGCGGTGCTGTTCGGGGCGGCGGACGCGGTGGGCAGGGTGGTCAGCACGGCGGTCGCCACACCGGCGGTGACGAGGGCGGCGGTAGCGATGAGGCTCTTGCGGGACATGGCGTTCTCCCGAGGCAAGTTGTTTGAATTGGAACTACCTGACGAGACGGAACGCTAGCCCAGAAGTTCAAATTCAAACAACCTCGCCCGAGTGTGACCTGCGCCACTACTTCTATCGCCGTACTCGATGCCGGCCACGTCCGCCCTGGAAGAAGGTTGTGGGCCGCTGTCGATCCGGCCGCATCCCGTTCGACGTCATGATGTGCGGCACCCCGCCACACGAGGACGCGACAGGACCTGACGAGGAAACACGTGGATCAACTGCTGAGAGTCATGAACTTCAACGTCTCGAGTGACGGAATCGGTGCCGGTGAGCACCAGAGTCTCGAGCGGCCGTTCGGCGTCGACCACCCCGAGAGGCTGTTCGCCTGGGCCGGAGCCACGGCGAGCTGGGCCATGCGTACCGACCCCGGCGGCAGCCGGGGCCTCGACGACTACTTCACGCGAGACTTCGCACACAACATCGGTGCCGAGATCATGGGCCGCAACAAGTTCGGGCCCCAGCGCGGCCCCTGGCAGGACCATGAGTGGCGCGGCTGGTGGGGGGAGGAGCCCCCGTTCCGCACGCCGGTGTTCGTCATGACCCACCACGAGCGTCCGTCGTTCACGCTCTCCGACACCACGTTCCACTTCGTCGACGGCGCCCCGGCCACGGTCCTCGAACGGGCGCGGGAAGCGGCACAGGGCAAGGACGTCCGACTCGGCGGCGGGGTCACCACCATCCGGCAGTTCCTTGATGCCGACCTCGTCGACACCCTGCATGTGGCGGTCTCGCCGGTGAAGCTCGGGTCCGGCCTACGACTCTGGGAATCCCCCGATGAGCTGCTCGACCGGTTCCACCTGGAGGTCGTACCCAGCCCGAGCGGCGTGACGCACCACCTGTTCTGGCGAAGGTGACGTGAGGGCCCATTCAAGTCCAGGCTGCGACTGCGAGGGAGCGTCCGCCCCGGCGGATGCCCCTCTCGCTGCGGATGCGGGCGCGTCCATGGCGACCGGCAAGCACCTCCCGGACGACGCGGTCACACTCCGATGAAGCTCACCGTTTCTGTCATGTCCGCCCGCCCGGTACGCAGCCGTGGCACGCCTTCCCTCTCGAATCCCACCGAGACACCGCAGAACAGCACGAGCCCGTCATCGGCCCCGACTATCCGGCTGACGGTCTTGCGATACATCGTCCACATCATCTGGGGGCAGCTGTGCAACCCTTCCGCCCTCAGCAACAGCATCACCGTCTGCAAGTACATCCCCGCGTCCCCCCACTGTGCGGGCCCCATCGTCCGGTCGAGGTAGCAGAACAGTACGACTGGCGCCCCGAACGCCTCCGCGTTCATGGCGGCGATCTTTTTGGGCCTGTCGGGGTCGTCGCGCTCGATCCGCAGCGCGTTGTACCGCTGGGCGGCCGCGGCGGAGAAACGGCCCAGATACGGCGAGGTCAGTTCGGCCGGGTACATCGGATACTCCCGCTCATCACCCGGGTCCCCCGCCAGTGCCCTGGCCGTCGCGCGCCTCTTCAGTTCGGCCAAGGGCTCGCCGGTCACGACATACACGTGCCACGGCTGGAGGTTCCCACTCGACGGAGCCCGCGTCGCTGCAGCCAGCACTCGTTCGAGTAACTCTTTGGACACCGGCTCGTCGCTGAACGCCCGCACAGCCCGGCGACTGTCCACGGCCTCATACACATCCACGTCTTCTCACCCTCCCACGCAACGGCAACCACCTCTCTACCCGTCTTCAGCACGCAAGAGCACGACAAAAAATTCCGGGTCGCGCTTCGATGCGCTGCCAACGGGCCCGACACGGCTGGACACTTCCCCAAGATCTTGATGAGTCTTGGGCCCACCGGCTCCCCGGTGTCACTCGTTCTCGCTGGTCAGAGGACTTTCTGCTGACACGATCACCTGCTGGACGACAGCCGCCGCCAGAGCGCGAGGCTAGGAGTGCTTGCGGCCCTCGATGTTGGCGATCATCCTGCGTAGCACCTTCAGTACGGCTACGTATTCCTCGTCGCTGATACCCATGTGGACCACGGTGCGCAGCTCGGTCACCAGCTCGCGCAGCCTCACCCTGGCAGCCTCCCCGGTGTCTGTGAGGTGCAGGCGCTGCTCGGTGTCGATTTGGATCCAGCCACGGTGGAGCAACTGGTCGACGACCCGGGCGATCTCGTTCTGCCCGTCCGCAAGTGGCGACAGCTGAGCGACCACCTCCTCGCGACTCGGCGCCGCGGGCCCACCGTTCACGCGGTTGAGCACCCAATACTGCGGCTGCGTGACGTCGACCTTGGCCATAGCGTCGCGCAGATGCCGGGTGACGGCCGCATGGGCCAGGCCGCTCCAGTAACCGACGGGCTGAGTGGCCAGCATGTGGTCGGTGACGGCCGGATCAGCCGGCGCCTGGTCAGTGGTGGTTCCAGTCAGCTGTCCCATGATTGCGACGCTACATTTCCCGTGCGGATGTGAACATGCCGAATGTCGCTTGAACCGACTCAGCTACCGGGGCCTGGCGGTGCGAACCGTGCGTCGTCCGCGTCGGCAGTGTCTGCCGAGCGTTCGCCGCAGATGGGGTACTTGCCGAAGCGGCGCACCGCCACACCAGGTGTGTCAGCGTCCGTTCGGCGAACCGGTCAGGGTGACAGGAGATGACTGCTGCACGCATGCCAGAACACCGAAGTGCGAGTCCGTCAGGGCTTGGGTCACGTCCGCGGCCGTGGTGCACAGCGGCTGAGGGCGGGTAGTTGGCTCCACAGGTGCGACACATTTCCCGAATGTGTCGCAGTTCGGGCCGTACACCACCTTCGGGGACACGACCGCCGCAAGGGTGTCCACGTGCCTGACCACCCGGCCCGGAGCGGCCAGAGCCCCTTTTGGCACGCTTTATACGGCGGCGAGCTCGCACCACACGACCTTGCCCCGATTGCCGCCTCTCGCCAGCGGCTGCCAGCCCCACAGGTCGGCACACGCACGGACCAGCCCCAACCCCCGCCCTTCCTCCAGGTCGGCGACCTGCTCGAGCGGCACGGGCGGCTCCGGCGGCTCGGGGTCGGCGTCCCACGCGCCGATCCGCAGCACCCCTGCCGACCAGCGCACCCGCAGCGCGGCCGGGCCCTTGGTGTGGCGTACGGCGTTGGAGACCAGCTCGGTCGCAAGGAGTTCGGCGGTGTCGACCAGGCGGATCAGGCCGTGCATGGTGAGGATGAGGCGGAGGGTGCGGCGACTGATAGTGACAGCACGCGGGTCGTTGGGGATGTAGAGGCAGTACTCCCAGGATTCGGACTCGTTTTCAGGCATGCGTCAGCTCCGTTCGGACGAGATGGGTTTCGAGGCAGACGGTGGCATTGCCGCAGCCGTCGTGGCACGACAGAGCGGTGCACTTCCGCAGCGTGTGCGTTAGGTCACTGACGGTAGGTCATAAATTTCAGTCCATGCAAGCCGGTCGCGTAACCTAGCCCCGAACGAGTCACGCAAACAAGGACGTTGAAGGAAAGAAGGACGCCGTGCCAGCAAGACGGCACCCCACAGCACGTCAGGTACGCCTGGGCACCGAACTGCGGAGGCTGCGTGAGGCCGCAGGACTCAAGGCAACCGAGGCCGCGAGCCTGCTCGGCGCGAACTCCGTCCAGATGAGCCAGATCGAATCCGGCATCTCAGGCGTCAGCGAGCAGCGGCTGCGCCGGCTCGCGGCTCACTACGCCTGCACGGACGACGCCCTCATCGATGCCCTGGCAGCGATGGCGACCGACCGGACACGTGGCTGGTGGGAGGAGTACCGAAGGCTGCTGCCCGCACCGTTCCTCGACCTCGCCGAGCTGGAGCACCACGCCACTTTCCTGCAAGAGGTTGCGCTGCCGTACATCCCCGGTTTGCTACAGACGGAGGACTACGCCCGCGCGGTCTACTCCTTCAGGGTTCCTGAACTCCCGTACGACGAGCTTGAGTTGCGCGTCCGTCACCGGATGCAGCGCAAGGTCATCCTCGAAGAACCCGTCCCAGTTCCCTACGAAGCAGTGATCCACGAGACAGCCCTGCGGATCAGAGTGAGCGATCGCACCGCCTCACGGGCTCAGCTTTCCAGTCTCCTGCAACTCTCCGAAGCGGAACACATCACTCTGCGCGTCATTCCGTTTGAGCTGGACGGCTTCGCCGGAGCCACGAGCACGATGAAATACGCGGGTGGCCCCGTACCCAAGCTCGACACCGTGGTCCGAGATGCTCCCCACGGCACCGCGTTCATCGACTCAGAGGCCCAACTGGGCTCGTTTCGAACGCTCTTCCGTAGAGTGAAAGCTGTATCACTCGAATCCGACCAGTCCCGTGACTTCATCCACAGGCTGGCGAAGGAACTGTGAGGCGCCCCATGCCCGTCCTCAGCAACTGGCGGAAGTCGTCCTACTCGGGCCCCGGCGACGGCAACGACTGCGTGGAAATAGCCAGTTCGCCCACCCACGTATCCATACGCGACTCCAAGACCCCGGCCAGGGCCACCCTCTCCATTCCGACCGGAGCCTTCACCACCTTCATCGAGGCCCTCAAAACCCACTCCGCCGTGACGGACTTCGCCGGATTCCGAGGCTGATCCACCTCGTTCCCTCAAGCCGCTGCCAACTCGCACGCGAAACCCGCAACGGCACCGTCGGCCCCAGCGGCTGCAGCAACAGTCACCGCCCGCCACGTCAAAGCCGCCCCGCCGGGAGTCCCGGCGGGGCGGCTTTGACGTGGCGGAGGATTACTTCACGTCGACGAAGTCACCCGTGGCGCTGACCGCCGGGGTGGTCGTGGTGCCCGCGAAGGAGTAGCGGTAGTAGCCGTCGACGGACGCCTTGACCGTGGTCTTCAGGTTGCCCGTGCTGTCCGTGTTGATGGTCTTGAGCGTGGTGTAGGTGGTGCTGCCCTTCTTACGGAACTGCAGCTTCACCGGCTGGCCGGTGTACCCGGCGTACTTGTGGGTCTCCCAGTTGGCGCGGGCCAGCTTGCCCTTGACCGTGAGGGTCGCGCCCTTGCGCACCGGCTCCGGCGACGCGTCGGCCGTCAGCGTGGAGTTGCGCTGGATCAGGGTCTTGGCGAGGCCGCCCTGCTCGGCGATGCCGACCTTGGAGATGTCCGGGTTGGCCGAGCCGAGCTGGCCGTTCCAGTCGATGGCGCCGGCGGCGGCGTTCCAGGAGCCCGCGTTCGCGTTCTCCAGCTCCCCGTCGGCCGGGTAGATGTCGATCTTGCCCTTGCAGGCGGCGACGGTCGACGAGGTCGCGGTGCAGGTGGCCGGTGCGTCGCCGAAGAGGAGGTTGTCCGGGGTGTCGAAGGAGCCCTTGTAGAGGTAGGGGTCCGTCTCGAAGTCCGACGCGGCGATGTTGACGTCGGCGCCGTGGGTCAGGTTGTACGAGACCGGGATGGAGACGTGGCCGCCGACGCCGACCTTGTACGCCTTGCCGATCTTGAGGTTGGAGAAGGTGACGTTCAGGGGGTACGGCTCGCCCGAGGTACCGGTGCCGGCGGTGAACGCCTGCATGCCGGAGGTGGCGTGAGCGGACTTCAGGACCTTCTCGACGGCCGCGCGGTGGGCGGGGGCGGCGTCGGCGGCCTGCGCGGCCGGCACAACGAAGGCGGAGAGGGCCAGGGCGCCAGAGACGGCGGCCACAGTGGCACGAATGTGCATGACGTTCTCCACGTGGAGAAAAGGGGATCGTGGTGTGACTCACGAGCCCCGCGTGTCTGGGGAGTCGGTTGACTCGCATGATCAGATCCACGGCCGGAACAGAAGGTTGTACGGGGCTGGAGGTTTTTTCTCTGACCGCCCGTCCGGCCGTCGGCCCCGGGGAAAGGCCGGTCCCCGCGCCCGGACGGAGCGCGGGGACCGGGCGGTGCCCGGGTCGGGTCACCGCATGTCGATTACGGTCCCGTCCCCGCCGTACGGCCGCGGAGCGGGCCCGTACGGCCGCGGGGCGGGCCCGTACGGCCGCGGGGCGGGCTCAGTCGAACCAGCGGTCCCGTGCCAGCTCCTCCGTGCGCGACGGGTCCTCCAGCAGCGCGGCGACCTCGAAGCGGCGCGGCCACTGGCCCGTCGCCCAGGCGAGACCCGCGGCGACACCCTCCAGGGTGGCGGCGTGCAGCACGCCGTCCGAGGTCAGCCGCCAGTCGATCTCCACACCGTCGACGACGAGTTCCTCGTGCTCGACGTACGACGCCGGGGTGGACGGTCCGAGCAGGACCCGCACCGGCTCCGGGATGTCGTGCTCGGCGCCCTCGGAGGTCACCTCGCCGGTCACCGACTCGCTCAGCCGCCGCACCTGGAACAGCTCGGCGAGATCGGCGGCCCGCGTCGGGCGCACCGGCAGCAGCGGGACGCCCTCGGTGAAGGGCAGCAGATCGGGCGAGTCGACGACCATCGCCTCGGCGGCGTCCACGACGGTCACCCGGCCGTCGACCACCACGCGCAGCTCGTCCGGCAGGGTCACCTGCTCCGGGTCGAGGTCGGCCAGGGCTGTGTAGAGGGCGTGCAACCGGGCGGCGGAGACGGGCCGCTCGGGGTCGGCGAGCCGGTCGAGCAGTTCGGCGCCGCCGCCCGGCTCGTCGAGCAGGGCGGCCAGGGTCGTCCGTACGCCGAGCGCCCGCAGCACCTGCTCGTCGTCGAACCCGGTGGCGTCGGCCTCGTCGTACAGCCCGTGCAGCAGCGGGTCGCCGCCCGCGGCGCGCAGGCCCGCGGGGCGGCGCCCGCCGAGGACCGGATGCCCGCGCAGCCACCAGGCCGTGTACGGCCGTACGACCTCGTGGGTGCCGTCAGGTAGCAGGATGCGCACCGACTGGGTGAGCGCGTCCCGCAGCGGGGGCTCGGACAGCAGGGCCAGGGCCTGCGGCCAGCGGTCGTCGTCGACGAGGTCGAGGTCGCGCACGGCGACGATCTCGGTCGCCACCGGCGGCACGGGCGTGTCCGGCAGCCTGTCCAGGACGTCCTCGCACCACACGTCGACGGCGTCGAGCAGCCCGACGTCGTCCGGCTCGGCGAAGTCCGTGTCGCGGGGCTCCAGTTCATCGGGGTCCAGGACCACGTCGGTGGCGCGGACGAGGGCGAAGTTCGCGAGCACCCCGCAGGCGGTCAGCGGCTGTTCGCCCCAGCGCTCGGCCAGCTCCGCGTCGACCAGCGCGAGTTCCTCCACGCGCATCACGCTCGCGAAGGGGCTGCCGGGGAGCACGAGCTCTCCGGCGGGCGCGAGTTCACCGTCCTCGTCGGGCAGGGCGAGGGCGCCGAGCCAGGGCTCGTCACCGGGGTCGAGCGCGGCCTCCCGGACCAGGGCGAGCACGGTGTCGGCCAGTTCCTCGGCGTCCAGGCCCTCCTCGTCCCAGCCGGCCATTTCGTCGTCGAGGGAGGCGGCGACGGCGGCCCGCACCTGCGGGGTGGTGAGCACGGCACGCGGGGTGGCCGGCAGGGCGCCCAGCTTCTCCAGGAGCGGATGGGCGGCCTCCGGGTGGGCGACCTTCAGGCCCAGCCGGGCCAGGGCCTCGGGCGTCACCGGCGGCCCGTCGAGGGTCGGCAGCAGCACCTGGCGGGGTCCGATGGTCGTACGCCCGTCAGCAAGCGGCACGGGCAGCCCGGTCAGCCGGTCCGGATCGACCCCGGCCAGGCTGTCGTACAGCCGCCACCACCAGTCGGGCTCCTTCTCCAGGCCCGCCAGCCGGTCGACCGCCTCGGTCAGCGGGACCCGGGCGACGCCCAGCGTCCGCAACTCGGCACGGCGCTCCAGGCCCGCGGGCAGCAGGCTGGGCAGCACCTCGGCGAGGACCCGCACGGTCTGGGCGCCGGCTCCCTCGACGATCTCGGCGTCCCGCGGCCGCAGTGCCTCGGGCAGTTCGGAGTCCTCGCCGACGTCGTGGGCGGGCGGCAGGAACGCGGTGCGCGGCAGCCGGTCCAGAACGGCCCGGCGCAGCGCGCCGTCCAGCTCGCCCTTGCCCAGCGGACCGGGCACCAGGTCGATGACGCCGGCGGTCACCGGGCGCCAGCCGGCGAGGAGTTCGGCGTAGGCGTCGGCCGCGCGCTCCACCAGGAAGTCGGTGAGCGGGCCGGGCGCGGCGTGGCGGCGGGTGGTGTCCAGCGGGAAGGAGGCGATGAGCAGCGCGGGCACGCCGAGCGCCTCGTCGCTGGGCGTGGGGGCGTGCACGACCGGTGCGGTCCGGGGCCGGGCCGGGGTGCCGTCGTCGGCGACGGGGACGGCCCACGTGACGGACCAGTGAGGACGCAGCCGCTCCTCGACCGGGCGGTCGGCGAGGAGGTCCGGGGTGAGCGGGCCGTGCCGGAAGCCGGTGCGCCAGCGGGTGGTGCCGTCGCGGGAGTCCTCGATCACGGTGTCGGCGCCGTCGGCGCGCCGGCGCAGGGTCCGCAGCTCCTGGTCGCCGATCTCGACGACGACTTCCTCCAGGCCGGGCAGGGCGAGCAGGAGGGCGTCGTCGACGGTGTGCAGCAGCCGCTCGGCCAGGTCGGCGGCGGCCGCGTCGCGCAACGGGAGGATGACGACGGTGTCGTACGGGCCGGGGGCGCTGCCCTCGGCGGCGAACGGCAGCCGCAGCAGCGGCACATGGCCGTCGCGGCGGCGGATCTCGTCCCCGAGGCCCGGGCCGTGCAGGGCGGTCTCGGCGGCCAGTTCCCGGGCCTCGGCCAGGGACCAGCGGACCCCGCCGTGCCGGCCGACGACGGCGGGCTCGTCACTGACGGCGAGGACGGCCGCGAAGCCGACGCCGTAGCGTCCGACGGCCTGCTCATGGGTGTCGCGCTTGGCGGAGGCGCGGAGGGTGGACAGCGACTCGACGCCGGCCGCGTCCAGGGGGGCACCGGTGTTGGCGGCGACGAGCACGCCGTCGCGCAGGGTGAGCCGCAGCCGGCCGGGGGCCTTCGCCCTGGCCGCGGCGTCGGCGGCGTTCTGTGCGAGTTCGACGACCAGGCGGTCGCGGTACCCGCCGAGTACCAGGTCCTCCTCGGCGTTGGCGTCCTCGCGGAACCGGGCCGGGCTTGTGGCCCAGGCGTCCAGCACCCCGCGCCGCAGCCGGGCCGTTCCGAACGGGTCCGCGCCTTCGGCTGCCGGCTGCACGAATACGCTCACGCTTTCACTCTCCCTCTCGCGGCGTGCCCGTGCCTGCCGCGGGACGAAAGTACCGCCTGCCGGACCGGCCGCTCCCGGAGGTCGCGCTCCCGGGCTCCCGCCGAGGACTGTACGGCCGTGTCCGCGGTGACCGGACGGGCCGTCCGTGGCCTGGACGGGGGCGCCGGCGGGGGCGTGACAGGGCCGTGCGCCGGCGCGAGGGGGCCGCGGCAGGGCCGTACGGCAGCACGCGGGACCGCGACCGGGCCGCCGGCGAGGCCGCGAGGAGGCTTCGAGGAGGTGTTCCTACGAGTGGCCCAGCTCGGCTGTCGCCTCGTCGGCCACCGCCGGTACCGAACCCGAGTCCGGAGAGGGACGCAGCGGGAACGCCTCCACCCTCGTCTCGTCGACCACCGGCGGGGGCGGCTGCGGAGTCTTCGGCATGACCGCCGCCTCCGAGTGGCCGCCACAGCCGTAGGCGAGGGAGACCACATGGCCGTCGGCCGGGGAGAACTCGTTCGCGCACACCCCGAAGGCCTGTCCGAGCGAGCCGCCGATCGCCGCCAGGAAGCCGCAGCTGACACAGGAGGCCGGCGCCGCCAGCGCCATCGGCGTCTTCGGGCCGAACGCCTCCTCCCAGCGGTCGGCGGCGACATGCAGTCCGTAGCGGGACAGGACCCGGGCGCGGCGCAGGCCCAGTTCCTCCGCGACCGCCGCGATCGAGCCGCGCGAGGGCGCCAGCGGCAGGTTCGCGGGAACGCCCGCGGTCACCTCCACGTCCTCCGCCTCGACCAGCTCCGCCATCTCCCCGGAGACCGGGGCGTTCGGCGGCGGCTCCTCCTCGCCCGAGTAGCCGGGCTCCAGGCGCAGGTCGTCGGCGGCCGTCGGCAGCAGGTCGCCCGGACCCATGTCCCCGGGGCGCAGCCGCTCGCTCCACGGCACCCACTCCGGCGCGAGCAACGCGTCGGAACCGGGCAGCAGCACCGTCTCGTCAACCGTGACGATCTTCGCTCGGGACGCCCGGGCGACCGTCACCGCCCAGCGCCAGCCCCGGTACCCCAGCTCCTTGCACTCGAAGAAGTGGGTGACAACGCGGTCGCCCTCGGCCACCAATCCGACGTGCTCCCCGACGACGCCGGGCGCGGCGACCTCCTCGGCGGCAGCACGGGCGAGGTCGACGGCCTCGGCACACAGACGGTCGGGGGTACGGCTTCGCGTTGTCGCTGCGCTCACAGGTATCGCTTCTCTCCTACGCCGTCTCACGGGTGCGCCTTTCCCGGCTGGGGGTGCGGACGGAGCGGACCGGCGGACCGCGTCGACGTCCGCGCCCGATCGCGCTCGGGCGCACCTACCCCATCCATTCTGCGGGATGGATGAGAGGCGCGCGGCCGAGAACAATCGCCAGGGCGCGCTACGCACGCTACCCTCTCCGCGCCCCGGGGCCCACACCGAGTGGCTGTGCTTTCCCGGACGCGGGCCCTTCGCGGACCGAACCGGTGCGCCGCGGCGGGGTTTCCCGGCCCGTCCGGCGCGACCAGCGCGACCGGCGTGACCGCTTCCGGCCCGTCCGGCATATCCGGGACCGGCGTGTCCGGCCTGTCCGGCGTGTCCGGCCTGTCCGGCGCGTACGGCGCGACCGGCGCACCGGCCCGCGCGGGACACAGCGGGCCCCATCCGCGCGGTAACCGCACTACCCCCGGCCTTCTCGGGGCACTATGACGGGGTGGCAGCCGCGAGGTCGTCCCACGATGCCGCCGGGGTGGGCGGGGCCGAGGGGCGCAGCGAGGGTGGCGGTTCGGGCCGGTTCGGCGGGTCCGTCCGCGCGGTCGGCCGTGCCCTGCGCCTCCCCTTCACCGGCGCCGCGCGCGGCATCCGCAAGGTGACCCACGCGCACGGCGCCGGTGAGTCCGGCCTCGGCAAACTGATCGAACTGCACGCCGTGAACGGCGCCGGCGACGTCATGGTCACCGTCGCCCTCGCCTCCACCGTCTTCTTCTCCGTGCCGACCGACGAGGCCCGCGGGCGCGTCGCCCTCTACCTCGCGATCACCATGGCACCGTTCACGGTCCTCGCGCCCGTGATCGGCCCGCTCCTCGACCGGCTGCCGCACGGCCGCAGGGCCGCGATGGCCGCCGCGATGCTCACCCGGGCCCTGCTCGCGCTGATCATCTCCGGAGCGGTCGCCAGCGGAAGCCTGGAGCTGTACCCGGCCGCGCTCGGCGTCCTCGTGGCCTCCAGGGCGTACGGCGTGGTCCGCAGCGCCGTGGTGCCCCGGCTGCTGCCGCACGGCTTCTCCCTGGTGAAGGCCAACTCCCGGGTGACCCTCGGCGGCCTTCTCGCCACCGGCGTGGCCGCTCCCGTGGCCGCGGGCCTGCACACCATCGGCCCGGCCTGGCCGCTGTACGGGGCCTTCGTGATCTTCGTAGCGGGGACGTTTCTGTCGTTCTCGCTGCCCCCGAAGGTCGACTCCGCCAAGGGCGAGGACATCGCGCTGCTCGCCGCCGACGCCGCCCACCTGCACGGGCCGCGCCGCCGGGCGACCGGGCGCCGCCCCGGGCTGCGCACGGTCGGCCCAGCCGTCACCCACGCCCTGGCCGCCAACGCCTCCCTGCGCTGCCTGTCCGGCTTCCTGATCTTCTTCCTCGCCTTCCTGCTGCGCGAACACCCGCTCGCCGGGGAGAGCGCCGCGGTGTCGCTCGGCATCGTGGGCGCCGCGGCGGGTACCGGCAACGCGCTGGGCACGGCCGTCGGCTCCTGGCTGAAATCCCGCGCACCGGAAGTGATCATCGTGACGGTCGTGGCGCTCGTGCTGGGCGCGGCGATCACCGCGGCGGTCTTCTTCGGCGCGTTCCTGGTGGCGTGCCTGGCGGCGGTCGCCGGGTTCGCGCAGGCGCTCGCCAAGCTGTCGCTGGACGCGCTGATCCAGCGGGACGTGCCGGAACTGGTGCGCACCTCGGCGTTCGCGCGCTCGGAGACGCTGCTGCAGATGGCCTGGGTGCTGGGGGGCGCGATCGGCATCGTGCTGCCGCTGAACGGGGTGCTGGGGCTCGCGGTGGGCGCCGCGCTCGTCGCGGCGGGCTGGCTGACGACCGTACGGGGCCTGCTCGCCTCGGCCCGCCGCGGCACCCGCGCGGGCACCTGATCGCACGAGTGCGCGGCACGTCGCGCACCCCACGTGGGGAGGGGACTGGACGTGCCCGATAGCCTTCGGCCATGACCGCACTGCGTTCCCGTCGCGCCGTAGCCGCTCTCGGCGCCGTTTCCGCCGGACTTCTCCTGCTGTCCGCCTGCAACAAGCCGACGCCGCTGGCGACCGTCACGGTCGGCACGGACTCGGTGAACTCCCAGACCGAGTGCTACAACGACGGCAAGGAAGTCGCGGCCGCGGATCTGGCGAAGTGCCTGCAGTCGAAGGACATCAAGACGATCAGCGTCGACCCCGATGCGACGGTCCGCTTCGGCGTGGACCCGGCCATCGCGGACAACGGCTGGACGATCCTCATGAACGGTCAGCCGCTGACCGACTCCAGCAAGAAGACCTACCGCACGATCCCGGGCAGCGTGTTCTTCAACGCGCAGTACGGCGCGAGCGGCAACACCACGACCGTCTCCGTCAAGGAGGGCGAGAACAAGGTGACGGGTCTGTGGACCTTCAAGCTCAAGAAGGAATCCTGACCACGTCGTCCGTCGAGACGTCCCCCGCTCGCGGGGGAGGCATCCTCGTGGCCACCGCGGTCCCGGCCGAACGGGACGCGGTGGCCGGGGCGTTCCCGGGGCCGGCCGCCGGGGTTCCGCTGCCTGCGGGCACCCTGCACCGGACCGGGCCCTTCGACCTCCTCGCCGTCGGGGTCGGCCCCGCCCTCGCCGCCGCCTCCACCGCCGCCGCGCTGACCGCCGCCGCCCTCAGGGGCGCCCCTTACGCCCTCGTGGTCAGCGCCGGCATCGCGGGCGGCTTCGCACCGCACGCCCCCCTCGGCGCACTCGTCGTCGCCGACGACATCGTGGCCGCCGACCTCGGTGCCGAGACTCCGGACGGCTTCCTCCCGGTCACCGACCTCGGCTTCGGGACCGTCAGCCACCGGCCGCCCGCATCACTCGTACGAGACCTCGCGGCCGCCTCCGGCGCGCTGACCGGCACCGTCCTCACCGTCTCGACCGTCACCGGCAGCACCCGGCGCTCCGCCGAGCTGCGCGCCCGGCATCCGTATGCGCTCGCCGAGGCGATGGAGGGGTTCGGCGTCGCGGAGGCTGCCGCCGCGCACGGCACACCCGTCGTGGAGATCCGGGCCGTCTCCAACCCCGTCGGCCCCCGCGACCGCGCCGCCTGGCGCGTCGGCGACGCCCTCGCGGCCCTCACCGAGGGCTTCGGGAAGCTCGCGCCCGCACTCGAGAGGTGGACACAGCATGACCGCACCCGGTGAGCCCCAGCCCCTGAGGATCGCCTACTCCCCCTGCCCGAACGACACCTTCGTCTTCGAGGCATGGGCTCATGGCCGTGTCCCCGGCGCACCGGAGCTCGACGTCACCTTCGCCGACATCGACATCACCAACGGCATGGCCGAGCGCGGCGAGTCCGACGTGCTGAAGGTGTCGTACGCCGTGCTGCCGTACGTCCTGGACGAGTACGCGCTGCTGCCGTGCGGCGGCGCGCTGGGCCGGGGCTGCGGGCCGCTGGTGCTCACCCGGGAGCCGGGGGCCCCGCTCACCGGCCGGACCGTCGCCGTGCCGAGCGAGACGTCGACGGCCTACCTGCTCTTCCGCCTGTGGGCCGCGGACACCGTGCCGGGCGGGGTCGGCGAGATCGTCGTCATGCCGTTCCACGAGATCATGCCGGCCGTGCGGGACGGGAAGGTCGACGCGGGGCTCGTGATCCACGAGGCCCGGTTCACCTACCGGAACTACGGGTTGCACAAGCTCGCCGACATGGGCGCGCACTGGGAGGCCACGACCGGCCTGCCGATCCCGCTGGGAGCGATCATCGCCCGGCGCTCACTGGGCGAGGCCACGCTGAAGCTGCTCGCCGAGTCCGCGCGGGCCTCCGTACGGGCGGCCTGGGACGACCCCGAGGCCTCCCGTGCGTACGTCATGGAGCACGCGCAGGAGATGGACCCGGCGGTGGCGGACGCCCATATCGGGCTGTACGTCAACGAGTTCACCGCGGACCTGGGCGAGGACGGCTACGCCGCGGTCCGGGGCCTGCTCACCCGCGCGGCGGCCGAGGGGCTGCTGCCGCCCCTCGGCCCTGACGCGCTCGCGTTCCCCTGACGGAGGTCCCGTCCCGGACCGGCGTGCGCGCGGTCAGACGTCCAACTGGTCGGCGACCGCGCGCAGCAGGCCCGCGATCTTCTTGCCGGAGGCCTTCTCGGGGTAGCGGCCCTTCTCCAGCATCGGGGTGATGTTCTCCAGGAGCGTCGTCAGGTCCTGGACGATGGACGCCAGTTCGTCCGGCTTCTTGCGCTGGGCCGCCGCGACCGAGGGAGCCGGCTCCAAAAGGGTGACGGACAGCGCCTGGTCGCCACGCTGACCGGCGACCACTCCGAACTCCACGCGCTGTCCCGGCTTCAGGGAATCGACTCCGGCGGGGAGAACCGAGGAGTGGACGAAGACGTCGCCGCCGTCGTCGCGGGAGAGAAAGCCGAAGCCCTTCTCACTGTTGAACCACTTGACCTTGCCCGTCGGCATCAGCCTGAACCTCGTCCTCGGTGTGTCGGAGCCGGACGGCTCGTCGGAAAGCGCGCGGAGACCGGGTGTACCCGGCTGAACCGCTTCACCTCGCCGGTGGGCACATCCGTACTCGTACTCGTACTCGTCGGAAACTGCGTCTGCAAAGTATTTCGGGAAACCACTCTGGAGAGCACCGCGGCGGGTCGCCCGGACCCGCCGGTACCAAGGCTAGTGGTCCGGGGGCCGGTGACAAGACGCCGCCGAGTCGTTCCTCGCGACGGGAACTACCCTGGTCCAGTGCGTGACGAAACCCAAGCGAATTCCGCCGCGGCCGGCGACCGGCTGATCCGTGCCGGTGCGATCGTCTTCTTCGTCGGAGCGGTGGCCACTTTGGTCACCGTGGCCCCGTTCCTGCTCGGGACGAAGCCCTTCCCGACGTTCATGTTCGGTCTGAGCATGCTCATGGGCGTCGGCTTCCTGATGGCCGGCGCAGGCCTCCTGCGGTCGATCGCGGAGGGCCGCAGACGGGCCCGCGGGGCACGCTCCTGACCGGCCGGCGCGCCTACCGGGGCTCGTACGCCGTCAGCCAGGAGGGGAACTCGGTCAGGTCCGCGAGCACGACGTCGGCGCCCGCCGCCCGCAGCTCCTCGGCGGGGCAGGGGCCGGTGGCCACGGCGACGGAGTACGCGTCGGCCGTACGGGCACCCCGCACGTCCCCCACGTGGTCGCCGACGTAGACACCCGCGCCGTGCTCCAGGAGCGCCTCCGCCTTCTGCTCCGCCCACAGGTCGCCGATCACCTCGTCGGGCTCGATCCCGAGGTGCTCCAGGTGCAGCTTGGCATTGGGCTCGTACTTGGCGGTGACGACGATCGCGCGCCCGCCGGCCGCCCGCACGGCCTCGATCGCCTCGCGGGCGCCGGGCAGGGCGGGCGTCGCGGTGATCGCGATGGCCGGATACATCGCGCGGTAGAGATCGGCCATCGCCTCGATCCGCTCCGCCGGGAACCAGTTGACCAGTTCGTCCACCAGCGGGGGGCCGAGCCGGGTGACGGCGAGGTCGGCATCGATGTACGTTCCCGTGCGGGCCGACAGCGCCCGATAGCAGGCGTGGATACCGGGCCGGGAGTCGATCAGCGTCATGTCGAGGTCGAAGCCGACGGTGAGGGCGCGAGACGTCATGGGGGCCATTGTCCCAGCGCCGCCGTTGCGCACCGGCGGCGGCTCCGCGGGCCGGCCGCCGCCTCACTTCTGCCGCTGTGACCGCCACACCAGATACAGGGCCGAGGCGACGGCCGCTCCGCGCACCACCCAGGGCCAGGTCTGGGCGAGGGCGTCGTTCATGTGCCCCTGGGCGATCGGATCGCCCCAGCGTCCGCTGGTGCGGCCCCAGAGCCAGACGATCCCCGAGGCCGCGGCCAGGCCGGGCAGGCCCATGACCGCCCACTTGGACTCCGCGGGGGTCAGCCGGCGCGACACCCAGGCGATCAGCCAGCCGAGGCCCAGGGCGAGCCAGCTCCCGAGCACGGCCCCGGCGAGCAGGAGTCCGGCCGCCAGGAGCAGCAGCGGGTTGCTCCGGGCCGTGAGAAGGGGCGGCAGCCGGCGGCGCCTGCCGGTGCTCTCCCCGACGGGGGCGGCCTCGACGGCGGGCTCCTTCGCCTTCGTTCCGTCGGCGGCCGGTTCCTTCGCGGTGCCCGGTTTCGACGGGCCGCCCGGCCGGGGCGGCGGCTTCAGCAGTTCGGGGATCTCCACCCCGCCCGTGAACCCGGGGACGGAGTCGCCGAGCGCGAACCCGCCGCCGGAGGTGCCGGCCACCCGCCACCAGTCGGACAGGGCGGCGCTGTCGCCCAGTTCGTCCGGGCCGGCCAGATGGGGCGGCGAAGGGGCGTTGCGGGAGGGACCCGGGGGGCCGGGCTCGGCGCGGCGGGGGCGGGGCACGACACGGCGCAGGCCCCTGGGGCGGTCGAGGTCCTCGACGCCGTTCGTCCGCTGTGTGGGGACGGTCACGGAACGGCTCGGAGCGGCGCCGCCGCCCGCGGTGTCCTCGGACGCGGCGGTCACGACCTCGTCGGGGGTACCCAGCCGTGCGAGGATGCGCCGGACGGCGGCCGGGCTGTCCACCGGGGCTTTCGCCCGCCGCCGGTCGATCTCCTCGCGCAGCCCGGACACGAGCCGCATGCGCGCGGCCGACGGCAGCTGGTGCTGCTGGGCCACGTCTCCGACCCGGCTCAGATAGTCGAAGACAAGCTGGTCGCTCTCGATCCCCACGAAGCCCCTCCGGGTGGGCCGCTGTCCGTATGTACCGTATCCCGGCGGATGCTTCCCGGAAGCCGTGCCCGGGACTCCTGTCGGCCTCCCCGGCCTCCTCCTCGGGCGCCGGACGGGCCATGAGCGGGCGTCACCCGCTACGGTTGACCGGATGACCCCCGAGGAGCGCTCACGCAAGGAAGCCGCGGGCACCGGCGCCGCCGCACCCCGCTCACTGGCCGAATCCCTGCGTGCGCGGGACGACGCCTCCCTGTCCGCTCTCCTGCGCGCCCGCCCGGATCTCATCACCCCCGTCCCCACCGACCTCACCCAGCTCGCCACCCGCGCCGCGACCCGCGCGAGCGTCGTCCGGGCGCTGGAGCGCCTCGACCGGTTCGCCCTGCAGACGGCGGAGGCCCTGGCCGTGGCCCCGGACCCGGCGTCGTACGACGAACTGCTGGGGCTGATGGCCTCGGACGGCGGCGCGGAGGCCGACCCCGTCGTCGCCGAGGCCCTCCCGCGCGCCCTCGCCACCCTCCGCGAGCAGGCCCTCGCCTGGGGCCCCGACGACCGCCTGCGGCTGGTGCGTACGGCCCGGGAGCTGCTCGCCCCGTCCCCGCAGCACCCCTCGCCCACCGGTCTCGGCCCCACCGCCGCCGAGGCCGCCTCCGGCATGTCCCCGGGCCGGATCCAGGAGATCGTGACCGCCACCGGGCTGCCCAGCACCCATGACGCGGTGTCCGCGGTGGCCTCCCTGACCGCTCTGTTCACCGACCGCGCCCGGATGGCCGCGCTCCTCGCCGGTGCCCCCGCCGAGTCCCTGGAGGTGCTGACGCGGCTGGTGTGGGGACCGCCGTACGGCCAGGTCACCGCCACTCCGGCGGCGCGGCTGCGCTGGCTGCTGGACCGGGGACTGCTGCTGCCGACCGCCCCCGGGACCGTCGTCCTCCCCCGCGAGGTGGCGCTGCACCTGCGGTCCGGGCGCGCGCACCGGCACACCGAGCCGCTGCCGCCCGCCCTCGCCGTCGCCGCCGCCCACCGTCCGCAGCTCGTGGACGCGACGGCGGCCGGTCAGGCCTACAGCGCGCTCGCCACCGTCGAGGAGCTGCTGAAGGACTGGGACGAGGGCGGGCCGGCGGTGCTGCGCGCGGGCGGCCTGAGCGTGCGGGACCTGAAGCGGACGGCGGTGGCGCTCGACGTGTCCGAGCCCGTGGCCGCCTTCTGGGTCGAACTCGCCTACGCGGCGGGGCTGCTGGCCTCCGACGGCGAGGCCGACGAGCGGTACGCGGCGACCCCGGCGTACGACGAGTGGCGGGAGTTGCCCGCCGCCGAGCGGTGGAGCCGGCTGGCCGCGGCCTGGCTGGCGGCGACCCGCACCCCGGGCCTGGTCGGCGGCCGGGACGCGAAGGACCGCACGCTGTCCGCGCTCGGCCCCGGGCTGGACCGCTCGCCCGCCCCCGAGGTGCGCCACCGGGTGCTGACGCTGCTCGCCGGTCTGCCGGAGGGCGCCGCGGCCACCCCCGACTCGGTCCTCGCCCGGCTCCGCTGGGAACGCCCGCTGCGCGGCGCGCAGCCCGCGGCGGAGGACCTGCGCGGGCGCCTCGCCGAGTGGACGCTGTCCGAGGCGGAGCTGCTGGGCGTCACGGGCCGTGGCGCGCTGTCCGTCCACGGGCGCGCCCTGCTCGGCGAGGCCTACGAGAACGGCGGGGCCGCTGAGGCCGGCGGGGCCGGTGAGGGCACTGAGCACGCGCCGGGCGCCGAGCCGGCCGGCCCCGGCGACAAGCTGCCGGTGCACCACCGGCACCACCGCCCCGCGCTCCGCGAGCCCCTCACGGCGGCCGAGCGGGCGGCGGCCGCCGCCCGCGCCGCGCGGCTGCTCGCCCCGCTGCTGCCCGAGCCCCTGGACCATGTGCTGCTCCAGGCGGATCTGACGGCGGTGGCCCCGGGCCCGCTTCAGCGACCGCTGGCCGACGTGCTCGGGGTGCTCGCGGACGTCGAGTCGAAGGGCGGCGCGACGGTCTACCGCTTCACGCCCGCCTCCGTGCGCCGCGCCCTGGACGCGGGGCGCAGCGCGAGCGATCTGCACGCGTTCCTCGCCACGCACTCCCGCACCCCGGTCCCGCAGCCGCTCGCCTATCTGATCGACGACGTGGCGCGCAGGCACGGGCATCTGCGCGTCGGGGCGGCCTCGGCGTATGTGCGCTGCGACGACGACAACATGCTGAACGAGATCCTCGCCGACAAGCGCTCCGCCTCGCTGCGCCTGCGCCGGCTGGCCCCGACGGTCCTCGCCGCGGGGGCCGACCCGGCGACGCTGCTGGAGGGGCTGCGCGCCATGGGCTTCGCCCCGGCCGCGGAGTCCGCGGAGGGCGATGTGCTGATCACCCGGGCCCATGCCCACCGCACCCCGCCCCGTACCGCGCCGGAGCCGGTCCCGGAGGGGCCGCCGACGCCCGACGCGACGCTGCTGACGGCGGCCCTGCGCGCCATCCGGGCCGGGGACCTCGCCTCGACGGCGCCGCGCAAACCCGGCCCGGCCCCGGCCGCCGCCGACGGCGACCTGCCGCGCACCACCTCCGCCGAGACCCTCGCCACCATGCAGGCCGCCGTCCTCACCGGTACCGCCGTGTGGATCGGCTATGTCAACGCCGAGGGGACCGCCTCCCAGCGCGTCATCGCCCCCCTGCGGGTGGAGGGCGGTTTCGTGACGGCGTACGACCACACGGCGGACGAGGTCCGCACCTATCCGCTGCACCGGGTCACGGGAGTGGCCGAGCTGGCGGACGACCAGCCGTGATCACCCCCCGATGAGGCACACTGGACGTTTGGCCACACGGAAAGGGTGCCGCGCGTGAATGGTCCGCTCATCGTTCAGTCCGATAAGACCCTGCTTCTCGAAGTCGATCACGAGCAGGCCGACGACTGCCGTCGCGCCATCGCACCGTTCGCCGAACTGGAGCGGGCGCCCGAGCACATCCACACCTACCGGGTGACCCCGCTCGGGCTGTGGAACGCCCGGGCCGCCGGGCACGACGCCGAGCAGGTCGTGGACGCGCTCGTGCAGTACAGCCGGTATCCCGTGCCGCACGCGCTGCTCGTCGACATCGCCGAGACCATGGACCGGTACGGGCGGCTGACCCTCACCAAGCACCCGGCCCACGGCCTGGTCCTGACGAGCACCGACCGGCCCGTCCTGGAGGAGGTGCTGCGGTCCAAGCGCATCGCTCCGCTGGTCGGGACCCGGATCGACCAGGACACCGTCGCCGTGCATCCGTCCGAGCGCGGGCAGATCAAGCAGGTGCTGCTCAAGCTGGGCTGGCCCGCCGAGGACCTCGCGGGGTACGTCGACGGCGAGGCGCACCCCATCGAGCTGGCCGAGGACGGATGGGCGCTGCGGCCGTACCAGAAGCAGGCCGTGGAGAACTTCTGGCACGGCGGCAGCGGAGTCGTCGTACTGCCCTGCGGCGCCGGCAAGACCCTGGTCGGCGCCGGGTCCATGGCGCAGGCCAAGGCCACCACCCTGATCCTGGTCACCAACACCGTCTCCGCCCGGCAGTGGAAGCACGAGCTGGTGAAGCGGACCTCGCTCACCGAGGACGAGATCGGCGAGTACTCCGGTGCGAGGAAGGAGATCCGGCCGGTCACCATCGCCACGTACCAGGTGCTCACCACCAAGCGGAAGGGTGTCTACCCGCACCTGGAGCTGTTCGACTCGCGCGACTGGGGGCTCATCGTCTACGACGAGGTGCATCTGCTGCCCGCGCCCGTCTTCAAGTTCACGGCCGACCTCCAGGCGCGCCGGCGGCTCGGGCTGACCGCGACGCTGGTGCGCGAGGACGGCCGCGAGTCGGACGTGTTCTCCCTCATCGGGCCCAAGCGGTTCGACTCGCCCTGGAAGGAGATCGAGGCCCAGGGCTATATCGCCCCCGCCGACTGCGTCGAGGTGCGGGTGAACCTCACCGACGCCGAGCGCCTCGCGTACGCCACCGCGGAGACCGAGGAGAAGTACCGCTTCTGCGCGACCACCGACACCAAGCGCAAGGTGACCGAGGCGCTGGTGCGGCGCTTCGCGGGGCAGCAGATCCTGGTCATCGGCCAGTACATCGACCAACTGGACGAGCTGGGCGAGCACCTGGGCGCGCCCGTCATCAAGGGCGAGACCTCCAACGCGCAGCGGGAGAAGCTCTTCGACGCCTTCCGCGAGGGCGAGATCAACGTGCTCGTCGTCTCCAAGGTCGCGAACTTCTCCATCGACCTGCCGGAGGCGACCGTCGCCATCCAGGTGTCGGGGACGTTCGGGTCGCGGCAGGAGGAGGCCCAGCGGCTGGGGCGGGTACTGCGGCCGAAGGCGGACGGGCACCAGGCGCACTTCTACTCGGTGGTCGCCCGCGACACCATCGACCAGGACTTCGCCGCCCACCGCCAGCGCTTCCTGGCGGAGCAGGGTTATGCGTACCGGATCATGGACGCGGACGAACTGCTGGCCGAGAACTGAGGGTCAAGGGCTTCGAGACTTCAGGGCTTCAACGGCTCAGACAGAGACGAAGACACAGAGAGTGGCCAAAGAGTCACGGTCCGCCAGGGAACGGGTCGAGGCCCTCGCCTCCGGGCGGTGGAGCCCGGCCGTGGCGGGTGGAGCGCCCGGTGAGCCGCCGTCACCGGCGGCTGCGGACGCCCGCTTCTTCCCCGTACTCGCCGAGGACGACCACGTCGATCGCGGCGCCCAGGAACACCTTGGCGGCGCGCAGGGCGTCCCCGAGGCGGTGACGGTGCTGCTTCTTCCCGTCGAGGGCGGTCGCACCGGGCGGCGGGCCGTGTCGGGCGGGGGTGAAGGTTGCTGCGCTCATGTCTCCATGGTGGAACCGCCGGCCCCGGATGGCGTCGGTCCAAGGACGTAATCTGCGCGGCTTTCGCGTACCCCTTGCGGCGGCCCGGTGTCGTACTCCGGAGGGACCCCTCCCCTTAGGGGTGCCGGGCGGGCGGCCCTGGGGTGCCGGGCGGGCATGGCCCCGGGGGTGACGGGCGGGTGCGCCCCGGGGCGCCGCGAAATCCGTTGGCCGCCGCGGGCGCCGTCACCTAAAATCTCCTCCCTTGCCCGCCTCCCTTCACGGAGAGCCGTCGTCCGGACGGAAACCGGACGGCACCACCGCCGCCCGTCGACGGCACCACCGCCCCCGTCCCCGCGACGAGCCACCGCCCCGGAGGCAGCTTTCCGTGTCCACCCCGTCAACCCCCGCCCCCCGCTCCGGCTCCGGCTCCCCGGACGCCGACCCCCTCTCCCGCGAACGCTCCCACCTCGCCGCCTCCCGGGCCGCGCTGCGCGCGATGCGCGAGGACGTGGAGAACCTCGACATCAGCGATGTCACCGCGAACTGGGTCAACGCCGAGGTGCTCGCCCGCCAGATCGACGAGCGCATCAAGGCCCTCGCCGACCTCAGCCACACCCCGCTGTTCTTCGGCCGCCTCGACTATCTCCACACACCCGGAGCCGATCAGGCGGAGGGTGCGCAGAGCGAACGGTTCTACATCGGGCGCCGCCATGTGCACGACGCCGACGGCGACCCGATGGTGATCGACTGGCGCGCGCCCGTCTCCCAGCCGTTCTACCGGGCCTCGAAGAAGGACCCGATGGACATCGGGCTGCGCCGCCGCTTCGGCTACACCGGCGGCGACCTCACCGCGTACGAGGACGAGCACCTGTCCGACCCCGCCGAGGCCGCCACCACCAGCAAACTGCTCCAGCAGGAGATCGAGCGCCCGCGCGTCGGCCCGATGCGCGACATCGTGGCCACCATCCAGCCCGAGCAGGACGAGATCGTGCGGTCCGGGCTGTCGGGAACGGTCTGTGTGCAGGGCGGCCCCGGCACCGGAAAGACGGCCGTCGGCCTGCACCGGGTCGCCTACCTCCTGTACGCGCACCGCGAGCGTCTCGCCCGCACCGGCACCCTCGTCATCGGGCCGAACGCGTCCTTCCTGCACTACATCGAGCAGGTGCTGCCCGCGCTCGGCGAGCTGGAGGTGCGGCAGGCGACGGTCGACGACCTCGTCGCGCGGGTCGAGGTGCACGGGACGGACACCGCGGCGGCGGCCGTCGTCAAGGGCGACGCCCGGATGGCCCAGGTGCTGCGGCGGGCCGTCCGCGCGCATGTGACGCTGCCGGCCGAGCCCGTCGTGGTGGTGCGCGGCTCCCGGCGCTGGCGCGTGCCCGCGTACGAACTGGAGGAGATCGTCCGGGAGTTGCTGGACCGGGACATCCGCTACGGCGCCGCCCGCGAGGCCCTGCCGCAGCGGATCGCGCACGCCGTGCTGGTCCAGATGGAGCGGGCCGGGGAGGCACCGGACGACCGCGTGCAGGACGCCGTGGCCCGCAACACCGCCGTGAAGGCGGCGGTCAAGGCGATCTGGCCGCCGGTCGACCCGGCCAAGCTGGTCCTGCGGCTGCTCACGGACGCCGGCTTCCTCGCCGAGCACGCGGAGGGACTGCTCGACGAGGACGAGCGCAAGGAGATCCTCTGGACGAGGCCGGTGCGGTCCGTCAAGTCCGCCCGGTGGTCACCCGCGGACGCCGTCCTGATCGACGAAGCCTCCGACCTGGTCCAGCGCACCCACTCGCTCGGGCACGTCGTGCTCGACGAGGCGCAGGACCTCTCCCCGATGCAGTACCGGGCGGTCGGCCGGCGCTGCACCACCGGTTCGGCGACCGTGCTCGGCGATCTCGCGCAAGGCACCACGCCCTGGGCGACGCGCAGTTGGGAGGAGGCGCTCGCCCACCTGGGCAAGCCGGACGCGGTGATCGAGGAGCTGACGGCCGGTTTCCGCGTGCCGACGGACGTGATCGCCTACGCCTCCCGGCTGCTGCCGCACATCGCGCCGGGGCTCACGCCCGTGGCGTCGGTGCGTGAGAACCCGGGGTCCTTCGAGGTGCGCCCGGTCGCGGAGGCAGCCGACGTGGTGGCCGCGTGCGCGCAGTCGCTGCGGCACGAGGGCTCGATCGGCCTGATCGCGGCCGACGCCCGGATCCCCGTACTGGCCGAGGCGCTCACCGCCGCGGGCGTCGGCTACCTCGGCCCCGGCGAGGAGACGACCCGGGAGATCCGGCTGGCCCTGGTCCCGGCGTCCCTCGCGAAGGGTCTGGAGTACGACTACGTGGTCCTCGACGAGCCACAGGCGGTCGTCGACGGCGAACCGGACGAACGGACGGGCCTGCGCCGCCTGTACGTGGCCCTCACCCGCGCCGTCTCGGGCCTGACCGTGACCCACGCGGCCCCGCTGCCGCCCCAGCTCGGCTGACGTCAGCCGTCGAGGGCCGAACGCCACTCCCGTACCGCCCGCGCGGAGACCGGTGCGGTCCAGCCGGCCGGGCGGGCCGCGCCGCCGATGTGGAAGGCGTCCACGCCGGCGGCACGCAGCGGCGGGACGTGGTGGAGGCAGAGGCCGCCGCCGACCATGAGCCGCTGGGTGTAGCCGGGCTCGCCGCGCCGGGCGGCCTCGGTGAGGAGGGTGGGCAGGCCGTCGTCCACGCCGTCGGCCGAGCCGGCGGTGAGGTAGGTGTCCAGGCCCGGCAGATCGGCGAGCTGCTTGCGCAGGGCGTCCCGGTCGGCGGCGCGGTCGATCGCGCGGTGGAAGGTCCAGCGGCAGCCGTCCAGCTCCGCGAGCAGCCGTTCCACCGTGTCGAGGTCGGGCCCGCCGTCCTCGCCGAGGAACCCGAGCACGAACTCGTCGGCACCGGCCGCGCGCAGCTCGCGCGCGGCGCGGACGAGCGCCCCGCCGTCACCGGCCGCGAACCCGTCCTGCTTCCGGAGCATCACGCGCAGCGGGATGTCGACGGCGGCACGGATCCCGGCGAAGGCCGCGACCGGCGGGGTGAGCCCGTCGGCGGCGATGTCGGTGACCAGCTCGAGGCGGTCCGCGCCTCCGGCCTGGGCGGCGACCGCGTCCTCGGGTCCGAGGGCGATCACCTCCAGGACTGCACGCGTGCTCATAGGACCCCTTCCGTTGGTGTTCCCCTGGAGCGGCTACAGGTCTAGTCCAATCCAAGCGTACGACGACGGGCCGCCGACAGGGAGACGGCACGAACCGAGCCCGGCCTTCTCGCGTCGACCGCCCTCTCCCGCACAGACCGGCGTCCAGCCGCCCTGGGACAACGGTCGAACGGCCGGAGCACGACAGGGACAATGGCTGCATGGCCGATCTCGAAGCCCTGCGCGAACGCTGGACCCAGGCCCTGGAGGAAGTCCGGGGACCGGCCGGCGGGCCCGATCCCGCCCCGTACGCCGAGAACCTGCTCGCCCGCTGGCAGGAGCCGCAGCGCCACTACCACACGCTCGCGCATCTGACCGCGGTCCTCGACCACATCGACGTCCTCCAGGAGTACGCGGACGATCCGGACCTGGTGCGGCTGGCCGCCTGGTTCCACGACGCCGTCTATCTGCCCGACCGCTCCGAGAACGAGGAGCGCTCCGCCCGGCTCGCCGAGCGCGCCTTGTCCGAGGCAGGAGTCGCCGGGGACCGGACGGCCGAGGTCGCCCGGCTGGTCCGGCTCACCCTCACGCACGACCCGGCCGACGACGACCGCGACGGCCAGGTTCTGTGCGACGCCGACCTCGCGGTCCTGGCCTCGCCCCCGTCCGCGTACGCCGCCTACACCGCCGCCGTCCGCGAGGAGTACGGCTTCGTGCCCGGCGACGCCTTCCGTGCGGGCCGCTCCGCGATCCTGCGCGAACTCCTCGCCCTGCCCCGGCTGTTCCGCACCCCGTACGGGCAGGCCCGGTGGGAGGCGACGGCCCGCTACAACGTCGGCTCCGAACTGGACATGCTGTCGACCCCGGGACCGGCGGTCTCCTAGCCTGCCCGTATGAGGAACATGGGCGGGGAACAGGTGGAAGAGGCCGTGGCGAGCTGCACGGGCCTGCTGCGGACGGCGACGGACCGGGACTGGGAGGGGGTGAAGGCCGGGCGGCTGGAGTGGAGCTGCCGCCGGACCGCGGAGCACATCGCGAGCGATCTCCTCGCCTACGCGGGGCAGTTGGCGGGAGCGCCGCAGGACGCGTACGTGCCCTTCGCCCTCACCCTCGACGAGGGCACCGACGAGTCGGGCGTGCTGGAGGTGATCGAGGCGACCGGCGCCCTGCTCTCGGCGGCCGTCCGCACCACCCCGCGCGCGGTGCGCGCCTTCCACCCGTTCCCCTTCCGCAGCGCGAACCGTGAGGGCTTCGCCGCGATGGGCGTCGCCGAAGTCCTGCTGCACACGCACGACATCGCCGAGGGCCTGGGGCTCGGGTACGAGCCGCCCGCCGGGCTGTGCGAGGACGTGCTGACCCGGATCTTCCCGCAGGTCCGGCCCGGACCGGCGCCCTGGCCCACCCTGTTGTGGGCCACCGGGCGAGGTGACCTGCCCGGCCGCGCCCCGGTCACGGAGTGGCGCTGGCACAACACCCCGGTGGTCCCGGCGGAACGCCTGACCCTGGAGGGCGTCACACCCGCGGCGGCGCGTGATCTGCTCCTGGGCGGGGACGGGGGGTTCGAGTGGATCGAGGGCGGGCCCTTCCAGGGCACGCGGGACGCCGCCGGGATGGTGGTGACCGCGTACGAGAACGGGGTGTACCGGCCGGAGTGGGGCCTGTACGTCCTCGTACGGACCAAGGACGGCCGCGCGGTCGGCGGCATGGGCTTCCACGGCGCGCCGGGCGAGGAGGGACGCGCGGAGGTCGGCTACGACCTGGCCGAGGCCGCCCGCGGCCACGGCTACGCGACCGAGGCCCTGCGCGCCCTGGCGGCGCGGACACTGGCCCGGGAGGACGTCCGCACCCTGTGCGCGGTCGTGGACGGGGACAACCTCGCCTCGCACGGGGTGGTCTCGCGCGCCGGGTTCCGCCGGGTGGGCACGGCCGGCACGCGGGTGACGTACGAGCTACGAGGCTGACCGGCGCGCCGCGGTGGGGGCCCGGCCCTTGCGCAGGCGCAGACCGGAGGCGAGCAGCAGGCGCACCACCTCCCGGCTGTCCACCTCCACCGCTCCCGCCCGGACGGCGTCCCGGTACCGGTGGGAGGCCAGGTCGTAGTGGTCGCGGTCGAAGGCCCGGCGTGGCACGTCCAGCAGCTCGGCGAACCGGTGCAGTTCGTCGTAGGAGACGTCGCTGATCAGGTGGGACCACAGCCGGCCGTGGCCCGGCCAGGTGGGCGGGTCGATATAGACCGTCACGAGGAGGACATCCCGCCCGTGGCCGCCCCGAGGGACCCCACCGCCGCGACCTTCACGCCCGCCTTCGCGCACACCCAGTGCGGATCGGCGCCGAGTTCGGGCTCGACGTCGAGGGCGTGCGGGTCGCCGGAGCCGCAGACGGGGCACAACGGCCAGCGTCCGTACCGCTCCAGGAGGGCGTCCTGGACGTCCTGGGCGACCAGCCCGGCCACGTAGTCCGCGCCCTGCGGCCACTGCTCGACCCACCATCGCCGCTGGGCGACGGAGTCTTCGACGAGCGAGACGACATCCGCCTCGGCGACCTCACCCGCGACCAGGTCGGCAAGCACCAGGGCTCGGGCCGCGTGCAGGGCCTGCTCCAGGGGAATGATGGGATCCATGCCCCTATTGTGCGCACCTCTTGACCGGACCTCCGAACGGAAAATATCTTTCACATTGTGACCCAGCGCGCGAAGGAAACTTTCTCCGCCTCGTCGGGCCGGGGGCCGGCGGGCCGGAACACGCCGCCCGCACCCGCCGCGCTCGCCGCCAAAGTGCGCACCCTCGCGCCCTCCATGACCCGGTCCATGCAGCGGGTCGCCGAGGCCGTCGCCGCCGACCCGGCCGGGTGCGCGGCGCTCACGGTCACCGGGCTCGCCGAGCTGACCGGCACCAGCGAGGCCACCGTCGTCCGCACGGCCCGCCTCCTCGGCTATCCGGGCTACCGGGACCTGCGCCTGGCCCTCGCGGGCCTCGCCGCCCAGCAGCAGTCGGGCCGCGCCCCGTCCGTCACCGCCGACATCGCGGTCGACGACCCGATCGCGGACGTCGTCGCGAAACTCGCCTACGACGAGCAGCAGACCCTCGCCGACACGGCGGCCGGTCTCGACACCGTGCAGCTCGGCGCCGCCGTCACCGCGCTCGCCGCCGCCCGCCGCATCGACGTGTACGGCATAGGGGCGTCCGGGCTCGTCGCCCAGGACCTCGTCCAGAAGCTGCTGCGGATAGGGCTCATAGCCCATGCGCACAGCGACCCGCATCTCGCGGTCACCAACGCCGTGCAGTTGCGCGCCAAGGACGCGGCGATCGCCATCACGCACTCGGGTTCCACCGGCGACGTCATCGAACCGCTGCGCGTGGCCTTCGAGCACGGGGCGACCACCGTCGCCGTCACCGGCCGTCCGGACGGGCCCGTCACGCAGTACGCGGACCACGTCCTGACCACCTCCACGGCGCGCGAGAGCGAGCTGAGGCCGGCCGCGATGTCGTCCCGCACGAGCCAGCTCCTCGTCGTGGACTGCCTGTTCGTCGGCGTGGCGCAGCGGACGTACGAGACCGCGGCGCCGGCGCTGTCCGCGTCGTACGAGGCCCTGGCGCACCGTCACCACCCGCGTGGCGGAACGAAGCGCTGACCTTGCCCGTCCTCCCTCCCGAGCAGTGCCGCACCGGAAAGAGGCGCGCCCGATGACCTCCTCGTCCCACCAGCACGACGTGCGAGCCGAGCTGGAGACCCTGACCACCGAGGCGTTCCGCCCCGAGCTGGCCGAGATCGACCGGCTCCCGACCCTTGAGATCGCGCAGCTCATGAACGGCGAGGACGCGACCGTCCCGGCCGCGGTCGCCGCGCGGCTCCCGCAGATCGCCGCCGCGATCGACGCCGTCGCCGAACGGATGGCCCGGGGCGGCCGGCTGGTGTACGCCGGCGCGGGCACGGCCGGGCGGCTCGGCGTCCTCGACGCCTCCGAGTGCCCGCCGACCTTCAACACGGACCCCTCGCAGGTGGTGGGTCTGATCGCGGGCGGGCCCCGCGCGACGGTGAGCTCGGTGGAGGGCGCGGAGGACTCCCGGGAGCTGGCGGCCCGGGACCTCGACGGGCTGGGGCTGACGGCCCGTGACACCGTGGTCGGCGTCTCGGCCTCGGGGCGCACGCCGTACGCGGTCGGCTCGGTGGAGCACGCCCGGACGGCCGGTGCGCTCACGGTCGGTCTGTCCTGCAACGCGGGCAGTCCGCTCGCGGCGGCGGCCGACCACGGCATCGAGATCGTGGTCGGCCCCGAACTGCTGACCGGCTCGACCCGGCTGAAGGCGGGCACGGCGCAGAAGCTGGTCCTCAACATGATCTCGACGATCACGATGATCCGGCTGGGCAAGACGTACGGGAACCTGATGGTCGACGTGCGCGCCTCCAACGACAAGCTGCGCGCCCGTTCCCGCCGCATCGTGGCGCTGGCGACGGGCGCGGACGACGAGGAGGTCGAACGCGCCCTCGCGGCCACGGACGGCGAGGTCAAGAACGCGATCCTGACCATCCTCGGCACAGTGGACGGCCCGGCGGCGGCCCGGCTTCTCGCCGAGAGCGACGGCCGTCTGCGCACGGCGCTGGCGAAGGCGGCGGGCTGACCCCGGGATCAGCGGGCCGCTTTGCGGCGGCTGTTGAGGTGGCGGGCGGCGAGGAGCACGACGAGGACGGCCAGGACGATGAGCACGTACAGCTCGTAGCGGCTGATCGCCGGGTACAGCGTCTTCAGGTGGGCTCCGGCTAGGGCGCCGAACGTGACCCAGACGCCGGCCCACAGAGCGGCGCCGAGGGCGTTGAAGAGCAGAAAGCGCCGCCAGGGCATCCGGGCCAGCCCGGCGATGATGCCGTTCGCCTGGCGCAGCCCCTCGATGAACCGCGCCACGAAGACGATCTTGCCGCCGTGCCGGGCGAAGAAGGCCTCCGCCCGGGCGACTCGGGCCGGGGTGAGCAGGACGTAGCGGCCGTAGCGCTCCACCGCCCCGTGGCCGCCGAAGCGGCCGATCGCGTAACCGACGTTGTCGCCGAGGACCGCGGCGAGAAAGGCGAGGACGGCCACCAGGACGAGGTTGAGCCGGCCCGCGCCCGCGTACACGGCGGCGACGATCAGGATCGTCTCACCGGGCACGGGCACACCGAAGTCCTCGGCGAACACCAGGACGGCGACGGCCGGATAGCCCCAGTGGTCGAGGACCGGCGCGGCATCGGCGAGGACTCCGGGGAGCGGGGGCTGGGTCATCGGCGACCTCCCGGGCGAGGGGGCTTCGGCGTTCGGCACCACTTCCCATGATCCGGCACCCGGGCCCCACCGGCAGACCTACTCCTGCGTCACGGCCGTCACCTTCGCGATGTCCGGTTCGCCGGCCGCCGCGGCGGTCGTGTTCTGCCCGTCGGCCGTACCCCGGCGCGGGATGAAGGACGCCACGGCGAAGGCGAGGAGAGCGGCGCCGGCGCCGACGGCCAGGACGGTCCTGAAACCGTTCTCCGACGGCAGGGTGACGGGCCCGAGGGTCGTGGTCATGTTGGCCAGGACGACGCCGGCCACCGCGCTCGCGGTGGACGTGCCGATGGAGCGCATCAGGGTGTTGAGGCTGTTGGCGGCCCCGGTCTCGGAGGCGGGCACGGCCCCCATGATGAGGGCGGGCATGGCGCCGTAGGTGAAGCCGATGCCGGCGCCGATGACGCAGGAGACGAGCACGAAGTGCCAGACCTGGTCCATCAGCGCGACGTTGACGCCGTAGCCGGCGGCCACGATCAGGGCGCCGGTCATCAGGGTGACCTTCGGGCCCTTGGCACGCGAGACGGCCGCGGACACCGGGGCCGTCGCCATCATGACCAGGCCGGAGGGCGCCATGACCAGGCCGGCCGTCAGCAGCGATTTGCCGAGGCCGTAGCCGGTGGCCGCGGGCAGTTGCAGAAGCTGCGGGATGACGAGGGACATCGCGAACATGCCGAAGCCGAGCGCCACCGAGGCGAGGTTGGTCACCAGCACCTGACGGCGGGCGGTGGTGCGCAGGTCCACCAGCGGCTCCGCCACGCGCAGTTCGAAGACGCCCCACACCAGCAGGATCACGACGGCGGCGGCGAACAGGCCGAGGGTGGCGCCACTGGCCCAGCCCCAGTCGGCGCCCTTGGAGATCGCCAGCAGGAGGCACACCAGACCGGCCGCCATGCCGAGCGCGCCGGGCACGTCGAACCGGCCGCCGCTGCGCACCGCCGACTCCGGGACCAGGGCCAGGACGAGGACGGCGGCGACGACACCGAGCACGGCGGAGGTCCAGAACAGCATGTGCCAGTCGGAGTTCTCGGCGATGACCGCGGCGGCGGGCAGACCGAGGGCGCCGCCGACGCCGAGCGAGGCGCTCATCATCGCGGTCGCCGAACCGAGCCGCTCGGCGGGCAGTTCGTCGCGCATGATGCTGATGCCGAGCGGGATGACGCCGGAGGCCAGACCCTGAAGGGCGCGTCCCACGATCACCGGCGTCAGGGCGTCGCTGAGGGCGACGGTGACCGAGCCGACGACCAGCATCGTCAGTCCGGTCAGCAGCATGCGGCGCTTGCCGTACATGTCGCCCAGGCGGCCCATCACCGGAGTGGCGACGGCGGCGGCGAGCAGCGTCGCGGTGACGGCCCAGGCGCTGTCCGCGGAGGAGGCGTTCAGGAGCTTCGGCAGCTCCGGGACGATCGGGATGACCAGGGTCTGCATCAGCGAGACCACGATGCCGCCGAAGGCGAGCACCGCGACCAGGACGGTCGATCTCGGCGCCGCGGACGGCCCGGCTCCGGCGGGCCGGGCGAGTGCGTCGGACATGAAGGATGCCTCCGTCGGAGTGCAGGCGTGATTGACTCGGGCAACCTTATGGGGATTGATTGACTTAAGCAAGAGAATTCCGTCGGGCCTGCCGCCCCGTCCTGCTCCCCCACGCCCCCTTCGGACACGGGCCGGGCGGTCCCCACGCCCGTGCGGGGCGCGGGGACCGCCCGGGCACGGATCAGTACAGGGTCTTCAGCGCCGCCGCGTCGTACGGCTTCAGCTCGTCGAAGCGGCCCGCCAGGACCTTCGCCGCCCACTCGGGGTCCTGGAGCAGGGCGCGGCCGACCGCGACCAGGTCGAACTCCTCCGCCTCCAGGCGGTCCAGGAGGTTGTCGATGGCCTTGACCGGGGCGCCCTCGCCCTGGAAACCCTTGATGAAGTCGCCGTCCAGGCCCACGGAGCCGACGGTGATGACCGGCTTGCCCGTGAGCTTCTTGGTCCAGCCCGCCAGGTTGAGGTCCGAGTCGTCGAACTCCGGCAGCCAGTAGCGGCGGGTGGAGGCGTGGAAGGCGTCGACACCGGCCGCGGCGAGAGGGCTGAGGATGGCGTCCAGTTCCTCGGGCGTCTCGGCGAGCCGGGCGCCGTAGACGTCCTGCTTCCACTGCGAGTACCGGAACAGAATCGGGAACTCCGGCGAGACCGCCTCCCGGATGCCGGCCACGATCTCCGCCGCGAACTTCGTCCGGGCCACCGGGTCGCCTCCGTAGGCGTCGGTGCGGCGGTTGGTGCCCGCCCACAGGAACTGGTCGACGAGGTAGCCGTGGGCGCCGTGGATCTCCACACCGTGGAAGCCGATGCGCTCGGCGTCGGCCGCGGCCTGGGCGAACGCGCCGATGACGGCGTCCAGGTCGGCGCGGTCCATGGCCTTGCCGGTGGCCTCGGTGGCGCCGATGCGCAGACCCGAGGGGCCGACGGCGGGGGCGTCGGCGAACGGCGGCTGACCCTGCTCGCGGACCATGCCGATGTGCCACAGCTGCGGGAAGATCGTGCCGCCCGCCGCGCGCACCGCCTCGGCGACCTTCGCCCAGCCCGCCAGCTGCTCCTCGCCGTGGAAGCGGGGCACCCGGTCACTCTGCCCCGCCGACTCATGGCCCACGTACGTGCCCTCGGTGACGATCAGACCGACACCGGCGGCGGCCCGGCGGGCGTAGTACGCCACCACGTCCTCGCCGGGGATGCCGCCCGGGGAGAACATACGGGTCATCGGGGCCATCGTGATCCGGTTCGGGACCGTGAGGCCGTTGAGGGCGATCGGCCGGGACAGGATCCGGGCCGCGCGGGAGGCGGGGGGCGGGGTGACGGTCACGTGGGGGCTCCTCGTCGATGACTCTGCTGACCGGTTGGTATGTGCACGCGCATTGTTGCACCTCCTCAAACAACCATCGGCCCGGCACCCCGCATTCCACACCCCGGCACTGGGTCGCGTGACCCCGGACACGCCCGAGGGCGGCACCCCCTGTCGGAACAGGGAGTGCCGCCCTCGGCTAGGGACGTCGATCGACCAGGGGTCGATCAGAAGTCCATGTCACCGCCCGGCATGCCGCCGCCGGCGGGCGCGGCGGCCTTCTCCGGCTTGTCGGCGATGACGGCCTCGGTGGTGAGGAACAGCGCGGCGATGGAGGCGGCGTTCTGCAGAGCGGAACGGGTCACCTTCGCCGGGTCGATGATGCCTTCCTTGACCAGGTCGACGTACTCGCCGGTCGCGGCGTTCAGACCGTGCCCCGGGGTCAGGTTGCGCACCTTCTCCACCACGACGCCGCCCTCGAGGCCGGCGTTGACGGCGATCTGCTTCAGCGGGGCCTCGAGCGCCAGCTTGACGGCGGCGGCACCGGTGGCCTCGTCGCCGTTCAGGTCCAGCTTCTCGAAGACCTGGGAGGCCTGGAGCAGGGCCACGCCACCACCGGCGACGATGCCCTCCTCGACGGCCGCCTTCGCGTTGCGGACGGCGTCCTCGATGCGGTGCTTGCGCTCCTTGAGCTCGACCTCGGTGGCGGCACCGGCCTTGATGACGGCCACGCCGCCGGCCAGCTTCGCCAGGCGCTCCTGCAGCTTCTCGCGGTCGTAGTCGGAGTCGCTGTTCTCGATCTCGGCGCGGATCTGGTTCACCCGGCCCGCGACCTGGTCGGCGGAGCCGGCACCGTCGACGATCGTGGTCTCGTCCTTGGTGATGACGACCTTGCGGGCGCGGCCCAGGAGGTCCAGGGTCGCGTTCTCCAGCTTGAGGCCGACCTCCTCGGAGATGACCTCGCCGCCCGTGAGGATGGCGATGTCACCGAGCATGGCCTTGCGGCGGTCGCCGAAGCCCGGGGCCTTGACGGCGACGGACTTGAAGGTGCCGCGGATCTTGTTGACGACCAGGGTCGACAGGGCCTCGCCCTCGACGTCCTCGGCGATGATCAGCAGCGGCTTGCCCGACTGCATGACCTTCTCCAGCAGCGGGAGCAGGTCCTTGACGGAGCCGATCTTGGAGTTGGCGATCAGGATGTACGGGTCGTCGAGCGACGCCTCCATACGCTCCATGTCGGTGGCGAAGTACGCCGAGATGTAACCCTTGTCGAAGCGCATGCCCTCGGTGAGCTCGAGCTCCAGACCGAAGGTCTGCGACTCCTCGACGGTGATGACGCCTTCCTTGCCGACCTTGTCCATGGCCTCGGCGATCAGCTCGCCGATCTGGGTGTCGGCGGCGGAGATGGAGGCCGTGGAGGCGATCTGCTCCTTGGTCTCGACGTCCTTCGCCTGCTCCAGCAGGGCGGCGGAGACGGCCTCGACGGCCTTCTCGATACCGCGCTTCAGAGCCATGGGGTTGGCACCGGCGGCCACGTTGCGCAGGCCCTCGCGGACCAGCGCCTGGGCGAGAACGGTCGCGGTGGTCGTACCGTCACCGGCGACGTCGTCCGTCTTCTTGGCGACTTCCTTGACCAGCTCGGCGCCGATCTTCTCGTACGGGTCCTCGAGCTCGATCTCCTTGGCGATGGAGACACCGTCGTTGGTGATCGTGGGGGCGCCCCACTTCTTCTCGAGGACGACGTTGCGGCCCTTGGGGCCGAGGGTCACCTTGACGGCGTCCGCGAGCTGGTTCATGCCGCGCTCGAGGCCGCGCCGCGCCTCCTCGTCGAACGCGATGATCTTGGCCATGTGAAGTGGTCCCTCCAGGACTGGGGGTGATTACTCCGGACCGCGCCCGCGCCCGCGACGGACGGCCCCGACCGGAGGTTCCTTGCCCCACCCGGCCCGCAGCCTCACCGACTCGGTCCTTCTTTGTCACTCTCACCTTCAGAGTGCTAACGCCAATGATTAGCACTCGCCCCGGTCGAGTGCAAGGCGCTTCCCGTGAAGCGGGCTCGTCGGGGGGTGGCGGCCGGGTGACGGGCGGGCGCACGGCGCGCCCGCGAAGCGAGCCCGCCCAGGGGGGGCACACACCTGCCCGCGTCACCGCTCCCGCGCGCCCCCGCCGCACCCCCGGCCCACCGACCCACCGACCCACCGGATCCGGACAGACCGAGGGGCTCGTACCCCTACGGGATACGAGCCCCTCGACACGTCGAACAGTTCAGTCGTCGGCGCGCTACCTCAGCCCGCCAGGCGGACCATGTCCGCCTGCGGCCCCTTCTGACCCTGCGAGATCTCGAATTCGACCCGCTGGCCCTCTTCCAGGGTGCGGTAGCCGTCCATCTGGATCGCACTATAGTGGACGAATACATCCGCACCACCGTCGACCGCGATGAAGCCGTACCCCTTCTCCGCGTTGAACCACTTGACGGTGCCCTGAGCCATGCCTAACTCCCCTATTACTGGCCCTTGCACAGATCCACACTTCGCGGATCCGGGTCAGACCTCACCCCCCAACGGTTGGGGGCGTGCGCCGGAACGCGTCGACCGCGGCTGAATGTATCTGTCCAACTGCCCTGCGCAACAGGTCACTTGGACGAGAAATCCAGGCATGACCGGTCGGGAATGTACGGAGAATTCACCAGAATTCAGGGCAAGTCGGGCCCGACAAAAGGAATGGATGGCGCAAAACCCATGCCCACTTTGGCTACTTCTTGCCCAGCGGGTGGTTAAGGACTCCGGTGGCGCGACCGGAATCCGGGAGCGGGTTCCCCAACTCTACCGTGCTCAACCATGCAGAATTGCCCCCTCCGCTTCTCTCGCGGAGAGGGCAATTCGATGAACTCTCGGCGCTTTGCCTTACCGAAGGCGAACGATCGCGCCGGGGTGAGCGGCCGTCAGCCGCCGGCGACCGCCGGGATGATGGAGACGCCCGTGCCGTCCGGGGTCGCCGTCTGAAGGCCCTGCTCGAAGCGGACGTCGTCGTCGTTGACGTACACGTTGACGAAGCGGCGCAGCTTGCCCTGGTCGTCCAGGACGCGGGCGGCGATGCCGGTGTGGTTCTTCTCCAGGTCGGCGATGACCTCCGCGAGGGTCGCCCCCTCGGCGGCGACCTCGGCCCGGCCCCCGGTGTAGGGGCGCAGGATGGTGGGGATACGTACGGTCACGCTCATGCGAGGCCAGCCTCTCGGAAGGAGTCCAGGGTCGGACGGATCGTCGCGGTGAGGCCGGTGCCCGCCACCGCGTCCAGGGTCTTGAGGCCGTCGCCGGTGTTGAGGACGACGGTCGTCTTCGTCGGGTCGAGCGCACCGCTCTCGACCAGCTTGCGGGTCACGCCCACCGTCACGCCGCCCGCCGTCTCCGCGAAGACGCCCTCGGTGCGGGCGAGCAGCTTGATGGCGTCCACGATCTGCGCGTCCGTCACGTCCTCCACGGCCCCGCCGGTGCGGCGCGCGATGTCGAGCACATAGGGACCGTCCGCCGGGTTGCCGATCGCCAGCGACTTGGCGATCGTGTCCGGCTTCTGCGGCCGTACGACGTCGTGGCCGGCCTTGAACGCGGTCGACACCGGCGAGCAGCCCTCGGCCTGGGCACCGAAGATCCGGTACGGCCGGTCCTCGACCAGTCCCAGCTCGATCAGCTCCCGCAGCCCCTTGTCGATCTTCGTGAGCTGGGAGCCGGAGGCGATCGGGACCACGATCTGGTCCGGCAGCCGCCAGCCCAGCTGCTCGGCGATCTCGTACGCCAGGGTCTTGGAGCCCTCCGCGTAGTACGGACGCAGGTTGACGTTGACAAAGCCCCAACCCTCGCCGGCCGGGTCGCCGATCAGCTCCGAGCAGAAGCGGTTGACATCGTCGTAGTTGCCCTCGATGCCGACCAGCTCGCCGCCGTAGATCGCGGCCATGACGATCTTGCCTTGCTCCAGGTCGTGCGGGATGAAGACGCAGGAGCGCAGCCCGGCCCGGGCCGCCGCGGCGCCCACCGCGCCCGCCAGGTTGCCGGTGGAGGAGCAGGAAAGGGTGGTGAAGCCGAAGGCGCGCGCCGCCTCCAGCGCCTGGGCGACCACGCGGTCCTTGAAGGAGTGCGTCGGGTTGCCGGAGTCGTCCTTCACATACAGCCCGCCGGTCACACCCAGCTCGCGCGCCAGGTTGTCGGCCTTGACCAGCTTGGTCCAGCCGGGGTTGAGGTTCGGCTTGCCGGCGACGTCCGCCGGGACCGGCAGCAGCGGCGCGTAGCGCCAGATGTTCGCGGGGCCGGCCTCGATCCGCCGGCGCAGTTCCTCGGTGTCGTAGCCCGAGAAGTCGTACGCGATCTCCAGCGGGCCGAAACACTCCTCGCAGGCGAAGACCGGGCCGAGCGGCACCCGGTGGCCGCACTCGCGGCAGGACAGGGCCGCGGCGGGGCCGAGGTCCACGGAGTTCACGGAGTCGGTGCTGCTTGCAACTGTCTGCACAGCCATGTCAGGCGAGGCCCTCTCTCCTCATCTTCCTCACGACGCATCTCGCCGTGAGACGGATTTGGCACCTTCCCTAGCCGGGAGCCTCGCGAGGACGATCATCACTGATCTACGAGAACCGGCTGGAGGGTTGCCGGGGCTTCATCGGGCCGTGTCCCTCTGCCCCTCTGGATGAGCTGTATGCGGTTGTTTCACTGGTTGTCAGCAGCGGCGACCCCCGACATGCGATGGTCACCGGCGTTGTTCAAGACTGTAACCGAAGGCCACGACAGTTGAGATAGTCGTCCGAACCGCGAGATGGATCACCACGGACAAGCCGGAGTCAAGCCGGGGACAAGGAGCCGCAGACCGTGCTGGAAGAAGTCGAGCGCTGGCTGAGCACCCGCTCCTGGTCCGTGACCGATCGTCCGCTCCACCAGATCCTGGCCGCCAAACGCGCCTCGGGCTCGTCGGTCAGCGTCGTGCTGCCCGCGCTCAACGAGGAGGAGACGGTCGGCGAGATCGTCGCCGTGATCCGGCACGACCTGATGCGGCAGATCCCGCTCGTCGACGAGATCGTCGTCGTCGACTCGGGTTCCACGGACCGCACCTTCGAGGTGGCCGCGGCGGCCGGCGCGACGGTGGTGCACCGCGACACCATCCTGCCGCGCATTCCTGCCGTGCCCGGCAAGGGCGAGGTGCTGTGGCGCTCCCTCCTGGTCACCCGCGGGGACATCGTCTGCTTCGTCGACGCGGACCTGAGGGAGTTCTCGTCGGACTTCGTCTCCGGGATCGTGGGCCCGCTGCTCACCGACCCGGGCGTGGACCTCGTGAAGGCGATGTACGACCGGCCGCTGGCCCTGCCCGGTGAGCCGGCCGCCGGGCCGGCGGCGGGCCAGGGCGGCCGGGTCACCGAGCTGATGGCCCGCCCGCTGCTCAACATGCACTGGCCGCAGCTCGCCGGGTTCGTCCAGCCGCTCGGCGGCGAGTACGCCGCCCGCCGCTCGCTGCTGGAACGGCTCCCGTTCCCGGTCGGGTACGGAGTGGAGCTGGGCGTGCTGGTCGACGCCCTGCATCTGGTGGGCCTGGACGCCCTGGCCCAGGTCGACGTCGGGGTGCGCCTGCACCGCCACCAGGACGGCCAGGCGCTCGGCCGCATGGCCGCGGCGATCTACCGCACCGCGCAGTTGCGGCTGGCCCGCGGCCATCTGGTCCGCCCCGCCCTCACCCAGTTCGAGCGCGTCGAGGGCCGCTTCGAGCCGCGGACGTACGCGGTGGACACCGAGGAGCGGCCGCCGATGGCGGAGATCGCGGAGTACGCGGACCGGCGGGCGGCCTGAGCCGTCCGGCCCCGGGCGGACCGCGTCCGTGACGCCGGCCGTCGTATACGGTTCAGCGGACGGCCGAAGGGAACGTTTGAGCGTTTTCGGCTCGGGCTAGGTTTCGTGGCATGGCTTCGAATGCGGCTTCCGTTCTCGTGGCGTCCAACCGCGGCCCGGTCTCCTACGCGCTGGACGACACGGGACAGCTCACCGCCAAGCGCGGCGGGGGCGGACTGGTCTCCGGCCTGTCGGCGATCGGCCCCGACACGGACGCGGTGTGGGTCTGCTCCGCGCTGAACGACAGCGACCGGGAGGCCGTACGGCGTACCGGCGGCAGGCTCGATCCGGCCGACACCGGCGGCCAGCGCGTACGGATGCTCGACATCGACGCGCAGGTGCACGCCGCCGCGTACAACGGCATCGCGAACTCGGTCCTGTGGTTCGTGCACCACATGCTGTACCAGACGCCGCTGGAGCCGGTCTTCGACGCGGAGTTCCGGCGGCAGTGGGCGGCGTACGAGACCTACAACCGGGCGTTCGCCGAGGCGCTGGCGGAGGAGGCGGCGCAGGGCGCGGCGGTCCTGGTCCAGGACTACCACCTCGCCCTGACCCCCCGGATGCTCCGCGAGCTGCGGCCCGACCTGCGGATCGGCCACTTCTCGCACACGCCGTGGGCGCCGCCGGAGTACTTCCGTCTGCTGCCCGACGACATCGCCGCGCGGGTGCTCGGCGGGATCCTGGGCGCGGACCGGGCGGCGTTCCTCACCCAGCGGTGGGCGGACGCGTTCACGGACTGCTGCCACGCGGTCCTCGGCCCGGACCTCCCCTCGGGCACCCGCGTCGGCGTCCACGGGCTGGGCGCGGACGCCGAGTTCCTGCGCGAGCGGGCGCACCGGCCGGATGTGGACGAGCGGATGCGGGTCCTGCGGGAGCAGATCGGCACGGGCCCCGACGGCAGGCCCCGCAAGTCGATCGTGCGGGTGGACCGCACGGAGCTGTCGAAGAACATCGTGCGCGGGCTGCTGGCGTACGAGGAACTGCTCCGGTCGCGTCCCCAGTGGCGCGAACGGGTCGTCCACGTGGCGTTCGCCTACCCGTCCCGGCAGGACCTGGCCGTCTACCGCGACTACACGGCGGAGGTCCAGCGGGTGGCGGCGGAGATCAACTCCCGTTTCGCCACCCCCGGGTGGACCCCGGTGGAGCTGCACGTCAAGGACGACTTCGCCCGCTCGCTCGCCGCGTACCGGCTGGCGGACGTGGCCCTGGTGAACCCCATCCGGGACGGTATGAACCTGGTCGCCAAGGAGGTCCCGGTGGTCTCCGACGAGGGCTGTGCCCTGGTGCTGTCGCGGGAGGCGGGGGCGTACGAGGAGCTGGGCGAGGACGCGGTGAGCGTGAACCCGTACGACGTGGTGCGCACGGCGCAGGCGCTGCACGAGGCGCTGTCGATGGGTCCGGGAGAGCGCGCGGAACGCACCAAGCGTCTGGCCGCGCGGGCCACGGCGCTTCCCCCGGCCCGCTGGTTCCTGGACCAGCTCGCCGCGCTGGAGGACTGAGGTTCACTCCCCGGGCGCGGGCGGTCCTGAACCAGGGGTGACGACGGCCCTCAGGGGCGGTCCGCCAGGCGGTCCCCCAGCGCGGTCACCAGCCGTACGACGCCTTCCGGGCCGTCGACCACGAGATCCGCCCGGTCGGCCAGTTCCGTGACCTCCTCGCTGCCGCTGCAGACCAGCAGGCCGGGCAGGCCGTCGGAGCGGAGCGTCTCGACGGCGGCGAAGGCGGGGAGGTCGCCGAGGTCGTCCCCCACGTACATGACCGCTCCGGCGCCGGTCCCGCGGACGTACTCCGCCAGGGCCACTCCCTTGTCCATGCCGGGCGGGCGCAGCTCCAGGACCATGCGGCCGGGTTCGACGATCAGGCCGTGGCGGGCGGCGAGGCCGGTGAGGGGTTCGCGCAGGGCCTCGAAGGCGGCCTGCGGATCGTCGGCCCGGCGGGTGTGCACGGCGACGGCGCGCCCCTTCTCCTCGATCCAGGTGCCGCGCCGGGCACCGGTCTCGTCCAGGAGGCCGGGGAGTTCGGCGCGGACGGCGGCGACGCCCGGGTGCGGGGCGGGGGCGTCGACGGTGCCGGTGCGGGCGTCCCAGCGTTCGGCGCCGTAGTGGCCGAGGACGACGAGGTGGTCGAGTCCGGGTACGCCCGCGAAGCCGCCGTAGCGGACGGCGACATCGGCCGGGCGGCCGGTGACGACCGCGACGGAGGCGACCTTCGGGGCGAGTGCCGCGAGGGCGGGGACCGCGTCCGGGTGGGCGCGGGCCTGGTCGGGGTCCGGGACGATCGGGGCGAGCGTCCCGTCGAAGTCGAAGGCGAGGACGGCCCGCTCGGGCCGGGCGAGGATGGCGGCGAGACCGTCGCGCCCGGCCGGGGTGGCGGGCGTCGGCAAGGAGTCCGTGTGGCTACCCATACGGCGACCCTATCCGCGCGGGGCCGGGCGCACTCCTGACCCCGGCACACGCACCGGACACGCGACGCCCGGTCCCCTCGGTGTCCGCCCGGCGCGGTCAGCGCCCAGCACCGTCAGTGCCCGGCACGGTCAGCGCTCCGTGCGGCGGGAGTCGCGGACGCGGCGCAGACGGTTGACGGTGACCGGGGCGTGGGCGAGGGCCCTCGGGTCGTCGAGGAGTGCGTTGAGCAGCTGGTAGTAGCGCACGGGGGCGAGGCCGAGCTGCTCCCGGATGGCCCGTTCCTTGGCGCCCGGCCCGGGGAAGCTGCGCCCCTCCAGGGCGAGGACGGCCTTTTCCCGGGGGTTGAGCTCTTCCATGGGGAAACGGTAGCGGCAGGGGCCGACAGAGCGGACGGCTCCGCCGGTGGCGTTAACCGCCATGAGTGGACTAGACCTCTTCCGGGTCCAGGGCCCACACTGTCTCCGTGAGACATGTCATCGCCCTCGATGTGGGCGGCACCGGGATGAAGGCCGCCCTGGTCGGCGCGGGGGGCGAACTGCTGCACCAGGCGCGCCGGGCCACCGGCCGCGAGCGCGGGCCCGACGCCGTGGTGGAGTCCATCCTCGGTTTCGCCGCCGAGCTGCGCGCGCACGGCGAGCGGCACCTCGGCGAACCCGCGGGCGCGGCGGGCGTCGCGGTACCCGGCATCGTGGACGCCGACCGCGGCGTCGCCGCCTACTCGGCCAACCTCGGCTGGCGTGACGTACCCCTGCGCGATCTGCTCAGCCGCCGCCTGGCCGGCGTGCCGGTCGCCCTCGGGCACGACGTGCGCACCGGCGGGCTCGCCGAGGGCCGCATCGGCGCGGGCAAAGGCGCCGACCGCTTTCTGTTCGTCCCCCTCGGCACCGGCATCGCGGGTGCCATCGGCATCGACGGCCGGGTGGAGGCCGGGGCGCACGGCTTCGCGGGCGAGATCGGCCATATCGTCGTACGGCCCGGCGGGATCCCCTGCCCGTGCGGCCAGACCGGCTGTCTGGAGCGGTACGCGTCCGCCGCGGCCGTCAGCGGGGCCTGGGCCGAGGCGTCCGGGGACCCGGAGGCCGACGCCGCCGACTGCGCGCGGGCCGTCACGTCCGGGGACCCGGACGCCGTACGGGTCTGGCAGGAGGCGGTGGACGCGCTCGCCGACGGCCTGGTCACCGCCCTCACCCTGCTGGACCCGCGCACGATCATCGTCGGCGGGGGGCTCGCCGAGGCGGGAGACACCCTCTTCACGCCGCTGCGCGACGCCGTCCTGCGACGGCTCACCTTCCAGAAGGCGCCGTCGCTCGTCCCCGCGGCACTGGGGGACACCGCCGGCTGCCTGGGCGCGGGACTCCTCGCCTGGGATCTCCTCGAAACCACTGACCGCTCGGAGGTAACCGCCTGATGGCCCCCAGCAAGGTTCTCGCCGGTGCCCGCGTGGTGCTGCCCACCGGGATCGTGGACGACGGCCGCGTCGTCGTGGAGGGCACGCGGATCGCCGGGACTCCTCCCCCGGACGCGAAGACCATCGACGTACGGGGCCACTGGCTGGTCCCCGGCTTCGTCGACCTGCACAGTCACGGCGGCGGCGGGGCGGCCTTCTCCGGCACGGCCGACGAGATCCTCACGGCCGTCCGCACCCACCGGCTGCACGGCACCACCACCCTCGTCGCCTCGACCGTCACCGAGGACATGGACGTCCTCGTCCGGCAGGCCGGGCTGCTGTCCGAACTGGCGGAGCAGGGCGACATCGCCGGGATCCACTTCGAGGGGCCGTTCATCTCGCCGTGCCGCAAGGGCGCGCACTCCGAGGAACTGCTGCGCCATCCGGACCCGGCGGAGGTCCGCAAGCTGCTCGACGCGGCGCGCGGCCGGGCGAAGATGGTCACGCTGGCCACCGAACTGCCCGGCGGCATCGACTCGGTGCGCCTGCTCGCGGAGCACGGCGTGATCGCGGCCATCGGGCACACGGACGCGACCTACGAGCAGACCGTGGAGGCCATCGACGCGGGCGCCACCGTCGCGACGCACCTGTTCAACGCCATGCCGCCGCTCGGCCATCGCGCCCCCGGGCCCATCGCCGCGCTCCTGGAGGACGAGCGGATCACGGTCGAGCTGATCGACGACGGCACCCATCTGCACCCGGCCTCGCTCCAGCTCGCGTTCCATCACGCGGGGGCCGCACGGGTCGCGTTCATCACGGACGCCATGGACGCGGCGGGCGTCGGCGACGGCCGCTACCTGCTCGGCCCCCTGGAGGTGGAGGTGGCCGACGGGGTGGCGCGCCTGGTGCAGGGCGGCTCGATCGCGGGCTCGACGCTCACTCTGGACCGCGCCTTCCGGCGGGCGGTCACCGTCGACCGGCTGCCGGTGCAGGACGTCGTCGCCGCCATCTCGGCCAATCCGGCCAGGCTGCTGGGCGTCTACGACCGGGTGGGTTCCCTGGAGCCCGGCAAGGACGCCGACCTGGTGCTGCTGGACGAGGAGTTCGCCCTCAAGGGCGTGATGCGCCGCGGAACCTGGGTGGTCGATCCCCAACTGGGATGATTCATCCGTTTGTTGGTGCACGGCGGTCGGCCCAGGGACTGGGCCGACCGCCGACTCATTTGGCATGATCGAGCCTCCGCACACCACCGGCGGCAGGCGCATCCTGGGATTCCGCTCACGGGAACCGACGTGCGCAACCACCGGACACGCCGTCACGACATGCGAGGGAGGTCCCCAGGTGATCCTGACGGTCACGCTGAACACCGCTCTCGACATCACCTATCGCGTACCGGCGCTGAGGCCGCACACCGCGCACCGGGTGACCGAGGTGACCGAACGGCCCGGCGGCAAGGGCCTGAACGCGGCCCGGGTGCTCGCCGCGCTCGGCCACCAGGTGACGGCCACGGGCTTCGCGGGCGGCGCGACGGGCCGCTCCCTGAAGGACCGGCTCACCCACACGCCCGGGGTCGTGGACGCGCTCGTCCCGGTGGCGGGCGCGACCCGGCGCACCGTCGCGGTGGTCGACGAGAGGACCGGCGACACCACCCAGCTCAACGAGCCGGGCCCGCTGATAGCGCCGGCCGAGTGGTCGGCCTTCCTGGACACCTACGCCGACCTGGTGCGCTCCGCGGCGGCGGTGGCCCTGTGCGGCAGCCTGCCGCCGGGGGTGCCGGTGGGGGCGTACGCCCAACTGGTGCGCACCGCACGGGCGATGGGGGTGCCCGTCCTGCTCGACACGAGCGGGGAGCCGCTGCGCCGCGGGGTGGCGGCCCGGCCGGACATCGTCAAGCCGAACGCCGACGAACTGGCCGAACTCACCGGCTCCCACGAGCCGTTGCAGGCCACCCGGGACGCCCGCAGGCGCGGGGCGCACACGGTGGTCGCCTCGCTGGGCGCGGAGGGCCTGCTCGCCGTGAACGCGGAGGGGCTGTGGCGGGCCGTGCCGCCGCGCCGGATCGCGGGCAATCCGACGGGCGCCGGCGACTCGGCGGTCGCGGGCCTGCTGTCGGGACTGGTGGAGCACCTGCCCTGGCCGGAACGCCTCGCCCGGGCCGTCGCCCTGTCCGCGGCGACCGTTCTGGCCCCGGTGGCGGGCGAGTTCGACCGCGACGCCTACGAGGACCTGCTGGAGCGGGTGGCCGTCACAGGCGAGGCAACGGCGGCGTGAGGCCGGTTGGCGCCCCTGGGGGTGCTGGTGCCTGTGGGGGCGCTAGCGCCCCGACAGGCAACGTTCGCCCCGTCGCGACGCCCGGCACGCTCCCCCAAGCTCTTCGAGCAGGGGGTACCCCCACTCGCCGCACCGCCCGAAAGCCCAAGTACATCCAGTACGAGGACTTCCGGCCGGCACTCCCCCAGCCTTCGGCCGGGGGGACCCCCAGAGCACGCACCGGACGCCGCTCCTTAACGGGCGAACGTTGCCTGCCGCGGCACTAGTTCGCCCAGCCGTTCGTCAGCCAGAACTGGTCGAGGTTGGCGTTGCACTGGTTCCCCTGCTCGCAGGAGATCCGGATCGTGTTGGTGCCCTTGTTGAGCTGGATGTAGTTGAACGTCTTGGTCCAGCCCTTCTCCCAGTCGCCCTGGGGCGCGTTGGCCCAGTTCTTCAGCTTCAGGGGGTTGGTCTGGGGCGTGCCGTTGATCGTGAGGGTCGCGGTGGCGTCGACGCCGGGCACGTCGTAGCCGGTGTGCAGCGTGTACTTGCCGTCCGCGGGGACGTTCACGCTCCAGGTCACGGCCGCGCCGACGGCGTTGAAGCCGCCCACATAGACCCCGCCGTCCGCCTTGGCGCCCTTCACGTCGGAGGCCGTGGCCGTACCGCCCTCCAGCCGCAGGGTCTTGGCGTCGGTCTTCGGGAGTGCGCCGGCGGCCGCGGACGCCGAGGTCGACGCGCTCGGGGAGGCGCTCTGCTCGGTGGTCGGGCTGCTGGACGCGCCGCCCGCCGTGTCCTTCTTGTCGCCGCCGCCCAGCATGGCGACCCCGATGCCGATGACGACCGCGGCGACCACCGCGATCGCGCCGATCAGCAGACCCTTGGTGTTGGGGCCCCGGCCCCGGCCGCCACCGCCCGCTCCCACCGGTGCCTGCCGGGTCGTGGGCGCGCCGCCCGGCTGGGTCTCGGGCGCGGCGTAGTGCGCGTTCGGCTGGCCGTAGGGGGCCTGGCCGTAGCCCTGCTGCTGGGGCACCTGCCCGTAGGGGGCCGCGGGGGCCTGCGGCTGGCCGTACTGACGCTCGCCGACCGTGCGCACTCTGTTGACCGAGCCCGGGTAGCCGTAGCCGCCGGTGGGCGGCTGGGCGCCGTTGGCCTGACCGTCGGCGTAGAGGTAGCCGAACGGATCCTCGTCCTCGGGCGTGCTCGCGCCGTTGTCGCCGGGCGTCATCCCTAGGTCTCCTCAACAGGTGCGGGTCCAGATGCATACATGGCTGAATGGCGAGCCTACCCGCTCCCTGGGCCCCCTACGGCTGTTCTTCCCGTCACCCCTGCACTGAGCTGGGGCTATCCCGCACGCCGGTGCTGTTTGGGACGAGATCGTTTCTCGACGTACATCCGTTCGTCAGCGGATTTCAACACTTCGTCCGCGGTCATGCCGCAGTGGGCCCACCCGATGCCGAAGCTGGCGCCGACCCGCATGGCGCGGCCGTCCACCCGGATCGGCTGGATGATCTCGTTGCGCAGCCGTACGGCGAGGTCCTGGGCGTCGGCCTTGCCGAGCCCGTCCGCGAGGACGACGAACTCGTCGCCGCCGAGCCGGGCCACCGTGTCCCCGTCGCGCACGGCGCGGCTGAGCCGCCGGGCGACCTCGATGAGGACGGCGTCCCCCGCGTTGTGCCCGAAGCGGTCGTTGATCGACTTGAATCCGTCGAGGTCGCAGAAGAGCACCGCGAGCCCCTTGGTGCCGTCGTCGGCGTCCCGGTCCGGGGCGACGGTGTGCACATGGTGGTCGAAGGCGTCGAACGGCCCCGGGCCGGTGTGGAAGTCGAAGGCGTGCCCGCTCCCGTCGTACGCCGCCGGGTGGTCGGCCTCGTACGCGGCGTCCAGGGACTCGGCCGCGCCCGGCGGCAGGGACTGCGGCCGCTGGCACAGCCGGGCCGACAGCCGGGAGCGCAGCTCGGCCGAGTTGGGCAGACCGGTGAGCGAGTCGTGGGAGGCGCGGTGCGCGAGCTGGAGCTCGCGGCGCTTGCGTTCCTCGATGTCCTCGACGTGGGTGAGCAGGAAGCGGGGCCCGTCGGCGGCGTCCGCGACGACGGAGTTGCGCAGGGACACCCATACATACGTGCCGTCCCGGCGCCCGAGCCTCAGCTCGGCCCGGCCGCCCTCGGCGGAGGTGCGCAGCAGGGTGCCGATGTCCTCGGGGTGGACGAGGTCGGAGAACGCGTAGCGGCGCATGGCGGAGGCGGGCCGGCCGAGCAGCCGGCACAGGGCGTCGTTGGTGCGCAGGATCCGCCCGTGCTGGTCACCGCCCATCTCGGCGATGGCCATGCCGGAGGGGGCGTACTCGAAGGCCTGCCGGAAGGACTCCTCGCTGGCACGCAGGGCCTGCTGCTCCCGTTCCAGGCGGACGAGGGCCCGCTGCATGTTGGCCCGCAGCCGGGCGTTGCTGATGGCTATGGCGGCCTGGAAGGCGTACATCTGGAGTGCCTCGCGCCCCCAGGCGCCGGGCCGCCGCCCGTTGCGCGGGCGGTCCACGGAGATGACTCCGATGAGCTCGCCGCAGGCGCCCTGGACGCCCGGCGTGTACATCGGCGCGAAGAGGCGGTCGGCGGGGTGCCACTCGTCCTCGAAGCGGGGCTCCGGGCCTTCGGTGTGCCACTGCGGGACGTCGTCCTCGTCGAGGACCCAGCCCTCGGTGTGGGGTATGAACCGCAGGTCGTCCCAGGCCTCGCCCATGCTCAGCCGGCGGTCCCAGGAGGCGCGCGAGCCGACCCGGCCGGTGATCAGCGCCTCGGCCGCGGTGTTCCCGGCGAGCGCGGCGACGACGAGGTCGCCGTCCTGGCGTACGAGGTTGACGGCCGCCAGCTCGTAGCCGAGACCGGTGACGATGCCGTCGGCGACGGTCTGCAGCGTGTCCGCGAGGCTTCGGGCGGTGTTCATGTCCGCCATCACCCGGTGCAGCTGCCGCAGGGTGGTCAGGCGGACATATGGCTCCGAGTCGGTCTCCATGCGCCCTCCCCTCGAGGTCTCGCAGCAACTCCACAGGGACGCTTCGGGGTTCTACGGTTCTCTCGGTCTTCCTCGGTACGCTACTCCGAGTACTCCGGGTGTAGCGTCGCGCAGCGTCCCTGCCACTGAATCACAGCGTGCTGCCCACTAGGTACACAGGGTCAACAAAATACGGCTCCTGTGACTCAAGTCACAGCAAAACATGAACAATTGGGTGAGGATTCCGCGCTTTTTGGACGCGTTCTGCGAACACGATGCGTCACCCTATGGAGACACTGTGATCATACGGGCCAACCGATCGCGCCCGGCGCCGAGTTGGGCCCCCCGCAGGGGCCGGCCGGCCTCCGGCGGCCTCGGCCGCCGGACCTAGGTCCCGGCTCGGCCCCGGGCCCGATGTGGGGCCTTCGGGGCACCTACTAGCGTTCTTGTGTGCTGAACACTCCGCCCGTCCCGCCGCTGACCGCCGTCCCGCCCGCCTCCGGGCATCCTGAGGGGGTGAGCAACGACGAGTTCCGCGCCGCCATGTCCCGGCTGGCCGCGGGCGTGGTCCTGGTGACCGCGCACGAGCCCGCGCTGGACCCGGAGGGGCCGGGCGGCGAGGACGTCGGCATGACGGCCAACGCGTTCATGTCGGTGTCCCTGGACCCGCCCCTGGCCCTGGTCAGCCTGCGGGAGGGCTCCCGCATGGACGACCTGCTCGCCGAGCAGCCCCTGTGGGCGGTCTCCCTGCTCACCGAGAGCCAGCGGCACATCGCCGGCCGCTTCGCGATGAAGGGCCGCATCAGCGACCGGCTCCTGTTCCAGGACATCGCCCACGTCCGCGGCGAGGCCTCCGGCGCACCGCTGATCGACGGCTCCCTGGCGACCCTGGAGTGCCGCACGGAACAGCGCGTGCGGGCCGGCGACCACACCCTGGTCATCGGCCGGGTCCTCACGGCCCGGATACCAGGCACGGAGGGCGGACCGCTGCTGTACTTCCGCGGGCGGTACCGCCACCTGGGCTAGCGAGAGCCGCTCTCTAGGGCCAGTCCCGGCCGGTGCGGCCCCGCTTGGTCTCGCCGCGCCGCTTCTTCTCCCGCAGCCGGCGTTCGTTGACCCCCCGGGAGATCCGGGTCGGCTTGCGCGGCTTCGGCGGCGGAGCCGTCGCCTCCGCGAGCAGGGAGGCAAGGCGTACGGCGGCGGCCTCGCGGTTGCGCCACTGCGAGCGGTGCTCCGAGGCGCGGACGGTGACGACGCCGTCGACGAGCCGCCCCGCCAGCCGCCGCAGGGCCCGCTCCTTCCACACCTGCGGCAGCGCCTCGGTCCGCGCGAGGTCGAAACGCAACTCCACCTGGGTGTCGCTGGTGTTGACGTGCTGCCCGCCCGGGCCGGACGAGCGCGAGAAACGCCACATCAGCTCGGCCTCGGGAAGCGAGACGGAGCCGCGGATGACGTGGGGACCGGACATGACGTCCATGGTCCCGGTTCCGCGCGGTCCGCGTCACCCGGATTTCCCCCCCCACGGAAGGTAAAAAAGGTAAAGAGACCCGGAACCATCAGTACCCCCCTCGGCGTTCTTATGGGCGGTAGCTTCATCCGCACACGTACCGAGGGAAGGGACTCCCGAACAATGGCTGTAAGCCTGTCCAAGGGTGGCAACGTCTCGCTCACCAAGGAGGCTCCGGGCCTGACGGCCGTCACCGTGGGCCTCGGCTGGGACGTCCGCACCACCACCGGCACGGACTTCGACCTCGACGCGTCCGCGATCGCGGTCAACCCCGAGGGCCGGGTCTACTCGGACCAGCACTTCGTCTTCTTCAACAACAAGCAGACCCCGGACAACTCGATCGTCCACACCGGTGACAACCGCACGGGCGAGGGCGCGGGCGACGACGAGGCGATCAACGTCAACCTGGCGGCCCTCCCGGCCGACATCGACAAGATCGTCTTCCCCGTCTCCATCTACGACGCCGAGACCCGTTCGCAGAACTTCGGCCAGGTGCGCAACGCGTACATCCGCATCGTCAACCAGGCCGGCGGCCAGGAGATCGCGCGTTACGACCTCTCGGAGGACGCGGCCACGGAGACGGCCATGGTCTTCGGCGAGCTGTACCGCAACGGCGCGGAGTGGAAGTTCCGCGCGGTCGGCCAGGGCTACGCGTCGGGCCTGGTCGGCATCGCCCAGGACTTCGGCGTCAACGTCTGACGCCGGGGACGCCTGCCCGGGAGCCCCTGCCGCGGTGCGCCGCGGCCGGGGCCCCGGTCGGCCCCGGGACCCCCTGGAGAGCTCCGCACGGGATACGTTGATGTCCGTGATCCTCCAGCCCCTGCGGCTCTCCGCCGACCACGACATCCCGGCCCCGCTGCTCACCGAGCTCACCGCGCTGTACGCCTCCCACCGCGACTTCCACGCCCTCAGCGGCGACTTCCCGGACCCGGACGACATCCGCCCGGAGCAGGTGGCGAGCGCGCTGGCCGACGAGTTGGCGCACCCGCACGCGGAGGTCCTGCTCGCCCGCACCCGGGGGCGGCTGGCGGGCATCGTGATCACCCTCACCCGTCATCCCGACCCGGCCGACCCGGACCCGTGGATCGGCCTGCTGATGGTGGACGCGGCCCTCCAGCGGCAGGGGTACGGCCGACGCCTGGCCTCCCTGGTCGAGGAGCGCTTCCGCGCCGCGGGCCGGACCGCCGTACGCCTCGCGGTCCTGGACGGCAACTCCCGTGGCCTCGCTTTCTGGACGTCCCTCGGCTACGAGACCGTCGCCCACCGCCCGGACCGCGAGAAGGCCCGCCCCTGCACCGTGCTCCGCAAGGAGCTGTGACCCTGCCGTGACGGTGGCCGGCCGCCCAGCCCCGGACGACGCCGGGGAAGGTGTCGCCGCCGGCGGTCTGCCGGATCTTCTGCAGGACCATCGCACCCCGTTCGCAGAGCTGTCCGGGACCTGCGCGGCGCTCGGCGGCTTCGCGGGCGGGAACCGTGATCCCACGGGGCGGCCCGCGACGGCGGAGCCGACCGCGGCGTGACACCATCGCCCCGTGCTCGACATCGGCTACGCCCTCTCCCCCCGCTTCCCCGACCCCCCGCAGACCGACTACCGCCGTGCGGACGTCTACGCCGTGCGGCACGACCTGTTCTGCGGTGACATCTACCTCGCCGACACCGAGGCGGACCGGGAGCTGTCCACAGCCTGGGGATGGGTGCCGGTGCTCGACTTCGCGTGGGCGCTGTGCGACATCGCCGAACTGCTCGACAGGGACCCGCTCGGCAGCCGCGCCGCCCGGCCCCAGCACGCGGAACTGGACTTCACCGAGTCCACCGACCGCCTGCTCTTCGAGCGCCGCTTCGGCTGGGTGGACATCGAGGCGGAGTGGCTGCCGCCGGCCGAACCCCCGCTGTCCTTCTCGCACACCGAACTGCGCCGCGAGGCCCGGGACTTCCTGCACGATCTGATCGCCGACCTCACCGACCTCCACGAGGACCTCGCGGACAACCCCGCGATCTGGACCCTCCAGTCCCGCTTCCCCCGCGTCGGCTGAGCGGGCGCGGTCACGGGCGGTGGTCAGCCGGGCCGTGCGCCCTTCGGCCCGCGCGTCCCCCGGGGGCCGTGCGCCCGGAAGACGCGGACCTGACCGTCACACCCGCGACCGGACCCGCGGCGGCATGCTGCCCGCCGCCCTCCGGTGGGCGAGGCGTCGTCGCAGGTGGGAGGGATTGTCAGGGGCGGGGTGCAGCATGGGGGCATGGTGCGGAACGATTGGGTGGTGAAGCCGGCGCGGCGGCCGGAGGTGCGGCTGCCGGAGCTGGTGGCGTTTACGGACGGGGAGTTGACGCCGGACGGGGACTACGACGGGCTGGAGTTCCGGGACACGGACCTCGCCGGGCAGGAGGGCGGAGGCGCCCGGTTCCTGGACTGTGCGCTGACGGGCTGCGCGCTGGACGAGACGCGGTTGCGCCACGCCCGCGTGGTGGACTCCGTCCTCACGGGCATCCGGGGCGTGGGCACGGACCTCGCCGAGGCGAGCCTGCGCGACGTGGAGCTGGTGGACGCCCGGCTCGGTGGGGTGCGGTTGCACGGCGCGGTGCTGGAGCGGGTGCTGGTGCGCGGCGGGAAGATCGACTATCCGAACCTGCGCAGGGCGAGACTCAGGGACGTCGTCTTCGAGGGCTGTGTCCTGGTCGAGCCGGACTTCGGGGGCGCCCGGCTGGAGCGGGTGGAGTTCGTGGACTGTGTCCTGAAGGGGGCGGACCTCACGGCGGCGACCCTGGTGGACGTGGATCTGCGCCGTGCGGCGGAGCTGGACATCACGCGCGGAGTGGACCGGCTCTCGGGCGCGGTGATCAGCCATGCCCAGCTTCTGGACCTGGCGCCGGTGCTGGCGGCGGGGCTGGGCGTCCGGGTGGCGGAGGACGCCTGAGCCCACGGGGCCCGGCGGCTGGGTCGCGCCAGTCGCCGGGATGGACTTCCGGGTCCCGTAGCTCAGGTTGGCGAGAACGCCCGATCGTCGATCGGGAGGCCGCCGGTTCAAGGCCGGTCGGGACCGCTTTCTCCCGCCTGGCAGGGTAAGAAACGACGTACGACGAGATCTGTAAACGGTTCGACTACCACCCTCCGCGGTGTGAGCAGACCGCAGAACTCCACGCGAAGGTGCGCGCGGAGTTCAAGCGGCTGGCGCCGGCGCTGAATGAGCAGCTTCCGGACGACCGGGAGCAGTCGATTGCCTTTATGCACCTGGAGGACGCCCTGATGTGGTTCAACGCGGCGATTGCCCGCGGGTACTGCCTGTGCGTCCAGCCGACGCAGCCGCCGAACGCGTGTTGATCGTGCCCGGGAAGTACCCGCAGGTTCGCGCACCGGAATGCCTCCGGTGTGGCGGTTCGAGTCCGCTGGGTGCGCCATTCGGTCCGGAACGTCTTCCGGAACGCCGGTGTTACGCACGGCGCCTGTCGACGGCGTCGTGGTCGTCGTCGGGCACGGGCCGGCGGGCGCCCCGGCTGTCGGCGATACGCAACACGTCAACGAGGGTCTGCGTGGCCGCCCGCAGCGCGAGGCGTAGTGGGTACTACCGTGCCTTGCGGTCGTCGAGTACCGCTTGGGCGCCTTTGAGGACGTCGGCGGCGTCGCGCAACTGTTCTGCCTCGATCTCGTCCGCGATGCGGGCCCGTACGCCCGGGGTGCCGTTCCTGGACAGGAGGCCCGGCTTGCCGGTGTCGGTCTCCCACGGCCGTAGCCGCAGCCCTGGTCCATGTGCGGGGACGGCGCTTCGGTCGTAGATCACGCGGTCACCTCCACCCCGTGAATCCAGCGGAGCCTCCGATGCCCTCTGGACGACCGCCCACCGGCAAGGTCCTGATCGGCTTCCACGCGATCGCCGAGTTCACCCGCACCGTGCTACCCACCGCGGCCGGGGACGGTGAGGTCACCTACGCGGCGGAAAGGTTCGCCGCGGGGCGGTCAGGACTTGGGGCACGTCCGCGGCCGTGGTGTACAGCGGCTACGGGCAGGCAGTTGGCTCCACAAGTGCGACACATTTCCCGAATGTGTCGCAGTTCGGCCGGTACACCACCCTTCGGGGGCACGACCGCCGCAACGACGTCCACGTGGCCGATCAGCCAGTTCGGAGCGGCCCAGAGCCCCATTTGACACGCTCTACACGGCGGCAAGCTCGCACCACACGGCCTTCCCCCGATCCCGGGTGTGGTCTGGTGCCGGTTCGGTCCGCGCGAGGGCTGGTGGGCAGGGCTTCGCTGGGGGCTGGTGCCTCGTGCTGGAACTCCGGGGCCGAAGCGGGCGTTGGAAGGAAGAGAGCCGGCAGAGATCAGCAGAGACGTGACATTCGCCAACACCATCAGAAAGAGCCCCTGGCCCGTAGAGGGTCAGGGGCGCGCACCCGCACCGATGGCCGAGCCGCAGCCACGCCTCCGGGCACTCGACATGGCACTACGCGGCATCAACGTAGGCATCGACGTGATCCACGGCGTACACGTCGGCCCGAACAGCCGCCACCATCCACGTGGCAATGGCCTGAGCAACACCTGAGAGCTCCCAGAGCCCCCCCGAGACCCTGGGGGTTCTCTGTGTGCATCGCCTCGCCCGCGCCCCTACTGGCCCGTTCCGAGCCTGGTCAGAGCGTCGTCCGTCAGGCGGTACACGGTCCACTCGTCCTGCGGGCGGGCGCCCAGGGCCTCGTAGAAGGCGATGGTGGGGCTGTTCCAGTTCAGGACCGACCACTCCAGGCGCTCATAGCCGCGTGCGACGCAGATCCGGGCCAGTTCCGTCAGGAGCGCCTTGCCATGGCCGCCGCCCCTGGCCTCGGGGCGCACATACAGGTCCTCCAGATAGATCCCGTGCACGCCCCGCCAGGTGGAGAAGTTCAGGAACCACAGCGCGAAGCCGACGACCTCGCCGTCCTGCTCGGCGAGGTGTGCGAACGCCGCCGGGCGGTCGCCGAACAGGGCCTCGTGCAGTTGCTCCTGGGTCGCCCGTGCCTCGTCCGGCGCCTTCTCGTAGTCGGCCAGCTCGCGGATCAGGGTATGGAGGACGGGGATGTCGTCGGGGGTCGCGGTGCGGATCATGCGCGCAGTGTCACAGGCGGTGGCGGGGCCCGGCAAGCCCCCGCCCCCGCCCGCGCCGATCAGCGCGGACGTCGTGGAGCGATCGTCCGATCCCGCGTCCGACAGGCGGGGAACGGGTGGTCAGTGCCGCCCGGCCACCCGGTCCGCGAACCGCGCCAGCGCCGACGACTCGGTGCCCGGAGCGGTGAGTTCACGCCGGTCCGCGGTGCGGTAGGTGGTGTACATGCCGTGCACCCCGAGCCAGCGCAGCGGCTCCGGCTCCCACTTGCGCACCCGGTGGTTCACCCACGGCAGTTCGGTCAGAGCGGTCCCGCCGGCCTGGCCCGAGTCCTGCTGGACGAGGTCGCGGAGGGTACGCGCGGCGAGGTTCGTGGTGGCGACGCCCGAGCCGACATACCCGCCCGCCCAGCCGAGCCCCGTCGAACGGTCCAGGGTGACCGTCGCGCACCAGTCGCGCGGCACCCCGAGCACGCCCGACCAGGCGTGGGCCAACCGCACCCCGGCCAGCGAGGGGAAGAAGCGGACCAGGATCTCGTGCAGCGCCTCGACGGTGGCGGGCTGGGTACGGCCGTCGTTGTCCGTGCGGGAGCCGAAGCGATAGGGCACGCCGCGGCCGCCGAGCGCGATCCGGCCGTCGGCGGTGCGCTGCGCGTACATGTACGCGTGCGCCATGTCACCCAGCGCCTCGCACCCCTCCCAGCCGATCTCGGCCCACTGCGCGTCGGTCAGCGGCTCGGTCGCGATCATGGAGGAGTTCATCGGGAGCCAGGTGCGTCGCTGCCCCTTCAGCGACGCCGTGAACCCCTCCGTGCAGCGCAGGACATAGGGCGCGCGGACCGTGCCGTAGGGCGTCACCGCGTGCCGGGGGCGGATCTCGGTGACCGGTGTGCCCTCGTGGATCGTCACCCCGAGCGCCTCGACGGCCGCCGCGAGGCCCTTGACCAGCTTGACCGGGTGCAGCCGCGCTCCGTGCGGGGTCCAGGTCGAGCCGACCGCGTGCGCCACCCTGATCCGCTCGGCGGTCTCCCGGGCGCCGTACAGCTCACGGTCCTTCTCGCCGAACGACAGCTCGTGCTCGTGGAACGCCTTCAGGCGGGCGAGCTGGGCGGGGGTGTACGCGACCTCCAGGACGCCGCCGGCGCGCACATCGGCGTCGATGCCCTCCTCCTCGGCGACCCGGGCGACCTCGGCGACCGTCTCGTTCATCGCCTTCTGCAGGCGTACGGCGGCCTCGTGGCCGTGCAGTCGCGCGTACCGGTCGCGGCCCGCGATGCCGTTGTAGAGCCAGCCGCCGTTGCGGCCGGAGGCGCCGTAGCCGCAGAACTTCTGCTCCAGCACGGTGATGCGCAGGAAGGGGGCCGCCTTCTTCAGGTAGTAGGCGGTCCACAGACCGGTGTAGCCGCCGCCCACGATCACGACGTCGGCGGTCGCGTCCCCGGGCAGGGGCTCCCGCGGGGCGGGGAGGCCGTCGTCGGCGTACCAGAAGGAGATGCCGCCGTTGACGACACCGCTCGCTGCGCTGTTCATGCGCCGGACGTTAACTCCTGAGAGCGGCCAGTGTCTCCTTCGGATTCCATGCTTTTTTCCGGTCCCGGGTCAGCGGATGGCAGCAGAGACCGATCAGCACCGATATGCCGTGGCCGAAATCGGTGAAGGTGGGAGCGAGGACCAGGGGGACGGCGTACACGGTCAGGACGACCGCCAGATACGCGTAACGCCAGGGTGCCGCGATCCGGTAGGTGAGCACCGCGACGACCCCGGCCAGTGCGTAGCTGACCCCTATGTCCAGGGTGTTGGCGGCGGAGAGCGGCGCGACCCCCCGGCGTATCGCCAGTAGCAGGGCGCCCTCGCTGGCGAGGGTGGCCAGGACGTGTGCGGCGACGCACACCACCAGCCAGCGCGCGGTGCCGAGCCAGCGCTCCGCCTGCGCGTGGAAGACGGTGTAGAGCGCGGCGTACGGCAGCCAGTGCCCGCTTTCGACCCACATCGCGCTGGCGATGAACGCGTGGACGGGATGGGACGACAGCTCGTGGATGTTGGTGGACCGCTGACGGAGGAATTCCTCCTCGACCTGCGGCGGCATATGGTGCAGGGCGACGGTGGTGACGAACAGGACGGCCAGCCAGAGGTAGGTCCCCGGGGCGCTGCGGACGTAGGCCGCCACTGCTCCGAGTCCCCGCCTCAGCGGTATCACCGTGTCCACGTACGCCAGTATGGTCGGCCACCCGGCCGATGTGCTTGGCGAGCGGGCCACCCCCTGGAGCCGGAAGCACCCGGGGATCGGGCGCGGGCCGCGCGGCTCCCGGAGGGAGAACGGCCTGCGGCGGCGCCGTCGGACACGGGCGCGCCGCACTTCTTTTCGCACGCACGTTCAACGTTCCAAGGGACACACCACCAGATGGACGTTCCAGCTTTCTCCCCTTTATAAGGGGTCATAGCGTACAGAATATGACGAAACGCCATATCGCCTCCCTGGCGTGCGCAGCAGCCCTCGTCGGTTCGGGACTGGGCGCCGCACCGCCCGACACCGAACCCACCACCCACCGGGTGCACCCCGGGGAATCGATCCAGCAGGCGGTGGACGCCGCCCGTTACGGGGACACCGTCCGGCTCTCCCCCGGCACGTACCGCGAGAGCGTGAGGATCACCACGTCCGGGCTGACCCTGGCCGGCGCGGGACCCTCCACCGTGATCACACCGGACACCGCGTCGCGCGGGAACGCCTGCGCGAAGGCCGGAACCGGGATCTGCGTGGAGGGACAGAAGGGCCGCACCGTCGACGGCACCACCATCTCCGCACTGACCCTGTCCGGCTTCCCCAGGAACGGGCTGTGGTCCTCGTACACCGACCGGCTGACCGTCACCGACGTCACCGCCGAGAAGAACGGGCGGTGGGGGCTCGCGCAGGAACGTTCCACCCATGCGGTGTTCCTGGACAACAGAGCCCGGGACAACGGCGACGCGGGCCTGTTCCTCGCCAACGCGGTCGACACCGAGGAGGGCGCCATGGACGCCCAGGGGACGATGATCGCCCGGAACGACCTGCAGGGCAACCACGTCGGCGTCACCCTCCGCCGCCTCAGGAACCTCACCGTGGCGGACAACGAACTCACCGCGAACTGCGCGGGGCTGTTCGCCGTGGGTGACGAGAACACCCCGCGGACCGGGGCCCTGACCGTGAGCGACAACCACGTCTACGGCAACAACAAGTCCTGTCCGAAGAGCAAGCGGCTGCCCGCCTTCCAGGGCGTCGGGATCGCCCTCACCGGCACCGAGGACACCCTCGTGACGCGCAACGACATCACGGGCAACGTGGGCCGGTCCCCCTTCTCCGGCGGGGTCGTGCTCGTCAAGAGCATGGTCGGCGCCCCGAGCGCGCGGAACCGGATCAGCGGCAACGTGCTGCGGCACAACTCCCCCGCGGACCTCGTCAACGCCGCCAAGGGCAAGAACAACGTCTTCCAGAGCAATCTGTGCGGGACCTCCACCCCCGCGGGACTGTGCCGACCGGCCGGCCCCGGTACCGGCTGACCCACCCCCCACCGGCGGATTCAGAGAGGAAAGGCGGCACATGACGACCGCGACCCCTGGTGTTCGTCGGTCGCGAACACCACCGGGAGCATGGTCGACCGGCTGACCGCCGCGGGACTGGTCGTCGGCACGGTCCGCCCGGTCAACCCCTGTCTGCACGCCTTCGACTGCACCGTCCCGGCCTGACCCCGCCGCGGCGGGGCCGCACCGCGCACAGCAACGGTGCGCACAGCACCGGTCGCCGGGTCCGCGTTCCTCGCGCGGGCCCGGCGACCGGTGGTCGTATGGGCGGTTCAGGAAGTGGCATCCCGCTCCCAGAGGTAGAAGCGCTGCGCCATCGCGTCCTTGGGCGAGCGCCAGGTCGCGGGGTCGTAGGCGCTGACGTACGCGGAGAGCCGCTCGCTGATGCCCCGGAACTCCGGATGCCCGGCCACCTTGGCGATGGCGGGGCCGGGGTCCTGATCGGCCTCCACGAGATGCATATACACGTCACCGAACTGGAAGAGGCTGCGCCGGGTGACCCCGACGAGATGCGGCAGCTCTCCCCGGTCGGAGTCCTCGAACACCTTGGCGATGTCCGGGGCCGAGCCCGGGGCCATCCGGGCGACGATCAGGGCTTGGTGCATCGGCCTGTCCTTTCCATCCGGTTCGTCCGGTCCATCCGGTCCATCCGGTCCGTCCGGTTCAGTCGGTGAGGGCCGGCGCGGGCCGGTGCTCGGCGGCGGCCTGCTCGACCCGGTCCCGGATCAGGGCCATCTGGACCTTGGAGTTGCGGTTGATGTTGTCGGTCATCCAGGCGTCGTCGACCGGCGCCTCCGGCTTCATCTCGAAGTCCTGCGTCCACACCATCCGGGTGCCCTCGGTGACCTCCTCGTACTGCCACCGGATGTTCATGTACGCGAAGGGACCCGGCTCGACGCGGCGGGCCTTGACGCTGAGCGTGGGGCGGTCCGTCTCCCGCTCCGAGACCCAGCTCCACACCGTGCCGTTCTCGTCGGGGTGCATGGTCAGCCGGAAGGTCGTCCGGTTCCCCTCGCGCGAGAGGACCTCGCAGGAGGCGTACTCGCTGAACAGCCGCGGCCAGTTCTCCAGGTCGTTGGTCATGTCCCAGACGAGGTCGACCGGGGCGGCGATGGTGATGGCGTTCTCGGTGCGTCCGGCCATGTCAGGCTCCCGCCATGAGGGTGGTGTTGACGAGGTCGAGGAACTGCCGGGGGGTCTTGCAGCGTTCCGCGTCGGGCGGCATCGGGGTGCCGTGCCGGTTCTCCAGCTCCCCCACGATGCCGAGCAGACCGAGCGAGTCGATGCCGAGGGCCTCGAAACCCGAGTCGTAGCTCTCCTCCAGGTCCTGCGGGGCCACGGTGACCCCGGCGGCCGTCTTCATCAGTTCGGCCAGCTCTTCCACGGTGATGCGGTCACTCATGCGGTGCCTCTCCTTCACTGAGGTGTGCTGCGGTGTGCTGCTTTCCGCAGGGATGGGTACGAGCGGTCGTGGTGTGCTGCGGGATGCCTCGCTAGGAGGCGTCGGCGGCTCCGTGCCGCAGCACGAGCGCCGAGTTCGAGCCCATGAGCCCCCGGCTGAGGACCAGCGCCGTGCGCAGCTCGGCGGGACGGGCGCGGACGGTCACCAGGTCGAGGTCGTGGCAGGGATCGACCACATGGGGCGTGGGCGGGATCAGGTCGTGCTCCATCGCGAGCACCGCCGCGGCGGTGTCCAGTACGGGCGCCGCGCAGTAGCCGCGTCCGATCCCCGTCTTGGGCGCCGTGACGGGGACCCGCCTGCCGTGCGCGCCCAGAACGTCGGCGATCGCCAGCGCCTCGGCACGGTCCGCCGCCGGTACGCCGAGGGCGTCGGCGAAGACCACGTCGATCTCCTCGGGAGCGCAGCCGGCCTCGTCCAGGGCGCCGCGGATCGCCTGGGCGAGCCCCGCCCGGGACTCCTCCCAGCGGGAGGCCCCGGTGAACGTGGCCGCGTGCCCCGCGAGGGTGGCACGCACGGGCACGCCCCGCTCACGGGCCGAGCCCACCTCCTCCACGACCAGCATCGCGCCGCCTTCCGCGGGCACGAACCCGCAGGCGTCGGCGGTGAACGGCCGGTAGGCACGGGCCGGATCGGCGGCCGTGCTCAGCTCCTCGTACCCGAGCTGGCAGACCCCCGAGTAGGGAGCCAGCGGCGCCTCGGTCGCACCGGCCACGATCACGTCGGTGCCACGCCCCACCGCCCGCGCGGCGTGCGCGAGGGCGTCGAGACCGCCGGCCTCGTCGGCGGCGACGACCGAGCAGGGGCCCTTGAACCCGCGGCGGATGGAGATCTGGCCGGTACTGGCGGCGTAGAACCAGGCGATGGACTGGTACGGGCCCACGAAACGGCTGCCCTTCCCCCACAGCCGCTGCAACTCCCGCTGCCCGAACTCGCCGCCCCCGGACCCGGCCGCGGTGACCACCCCGGCGACGAACGGAGTGCCGCTCAGATCGGCCTGGCCGAACCGGGCGTCCTCCAGCGCGAGATCGGCCGCGACCATCGCGAAGTGCGTGAACCGGTCGGTCTGGACGAGGAAGCGCTCCTCGATCGTCGCCGCCGGCTCGAAGACGCGGACCTCGCCCGCCACGCGGAGCGGCAGATGCTCGCAGCCCTCCCGGGTGACCCGGTCCAGGACGCTGAGGCCCGCCTGAGTGGCCTTCCAGAAGGTGTCGGTGCTCGTTCCGTTGGGCGCGACGACGCCGATTCCGGTGACGCCGGCGCGCCGTGCGTGCGGTGCGCTCATCGTGTCCTCTCCCTCGGCCGGGTCAGGATCACCGCGGACTGGAACCCGCCGAACCCGCTGCCCACGGAGAGCACGTTGTCCAGCCTGCGCTCGCGGGCCGCGCGGGGCACGTAGTCCAGGTCGCACTCGGGGTCCGGGGTCTCGTAGTTGGCGGTGGGCGGTACGGCCTGGCGGTCCAGGGCCAGCACACAGGCCACCACCTCGATCGCCCCGATCGCCCCGAGGGAGTGCCCCACCATCGACTTGATGGAGCTCATGGGGATGTCGTAGGCGTGGTGCCCCAGGGCCCTCTTCACCGCCGCGGTCTCGTGCCGGTCGTTCTGCCGGGTGCCCGAGCCGTGCGCGTTGACGTAGTCGATCGCCGAGCCGTCGAGCCGCGCATGGTCCAGCGCCTCGTCGATCGCCCGCGCCATCTCCAGGCCCTCGCTGGTCAGACCGGTCATGTGGTAGGCGTTGCCGAAGGTGGCGTAGCCGCTGATCTCGCAGTACACGCGCGCCCCACGGGCCCGGGCGTGCTCCAGCTCCTCCAGGACGAGCACCGCGCCGCCCTCGCCCATGACGAACCCGTCACGGTTGTTGTCGAAGGGACGGGAGGCGTGGGCGGGATCGTCGTTGTTCGGGGAGGTGGCCTTGATCGCGTCGAAGCACGCCATGGTGATCGGGGAGATCGGCGAGTCCGAGGCACCTGCCAGGCACACGTCGGCCCGGCCTTCCTGGACGGTGTGCAGGGCGTATCCGACCGCGTCGAGCCCGGAGGTGCAACCCGTGGAGACGGTCTGCACCGGCCCGCGGGCCCCGAAGCGCTCCGCCACCGTCGAGGCGAGGGTGCTCGGCGAGAACGCGCGGTGCAGATGCGGCTGCGCCTTGCGGGGGTCCACGTCCCAGCGCTCCCCGTGGTTGCTGACCAGGACGTAGTCGTGCTCCAGGCGGGTGGTGCCGCCGACCGCGGTGCCCAGGGAGACCCCCACCCGCCAGGGGTTCTCCCGCTCCGTGTCGAGTTCGGCGTCCCGCACCGCCTCCGCCCCGGCCGCCAGCGCGAACTGGATGTACCGGTCGCACCGCGCGATCTGCTCCTCGTCCAGCCCGTGGGCCGTCGGGTCGAAGTCGCACTCGGCGGCGATCTGGGACCGCAGGCTGGACGGGTCGAAGAAGGTGATGCCCCGCGTCGCGGTACGGCCGCTGGAGAGCAGGTCCCAGAACGCCCGTACGCCGATGCCGCCCGGCGCCACCACACCTATGCCGGTGACCGCCACCCGCCGGGTCATGAACGGACCTGGTCTCGCTCGGCCGGCCGGCCGGCGCCGGCCTCGGCCGCCGGCGCCGCGACCGCGTCGGTCCCTTCGGTGTCGACATGGCCCAACTGCGGGCGCGGGGCCAGCGGACCCAGATGGAAGACGATCCTGGCCTCCGTGTCACCGACGTTGCGGAAGCGGTGCCGCATATAGGCGGGGATCAGCAGCCCCTGCTCGGGCCGCAGCGGCTGGGATTCGCCGTCCAGGTCCACCTCCAGGCGCCCGCAGATGACGTAGACGAACTCCTCGGAGTACGGGTGGTAGTGCTCCCCGATGCGGTCGCCGGGCTGCACGAGGGCCACACCCATGAAACCGCTGGTGGAGCCGACCGTGGCCGGGGTGAGCATGGCGCGCAGATCGCCTCCGCGCTTGGTGTTGGGCTCGGTCTCGCTGAGATTCACGATCCGTGGCCGGGGTTTGATCACGTCGTTCCTCCGGTGGTGTGCTGCGTCGACAGGGGGGCGCGGCCGCTACGGCCCGCGGGTGCCGGTCAGGCCTGGTCCGACCGGCGGTCGGTGACGAGTTCCATGCGGGCGAGCTTGAAGATCTGCGCGGCGTCGCCGGCCTTCAGCGCCGAGCCGTCGCCGCCGAGGGCCTCGCCGTCGAGGAGGGACATCAGCTCCGCCGCCCGTGCGGAGTCCGCGCCGAGGGAGCGACCCGGGTCGCCGTCGAGGCCGGCCCGTACGTCGACCAGGCGCACCACGATCTCGTCGCGCTGGAAGATGGTGCTGCGGCAGACCGGGCAGTTCGGGTCGTTCGCCGACGCCTCGTCCTGCTCCGCGAGCAGCCGGGCGAGCTGCATCCCGCGGCCCGGACGGGCCGGGTAGTACAGCGCCTGCCGCACCGCCTCCGGGCACTCCTCGTCCGCCGTCACATGGTGGACGGCGGGGACGGCGGCCCGGGCGAAGAACACCCGCGCGGCCTCGGGGTCGCCCAGGTCCCGCTCCTGCTCCAGGTAGGGGTTGATGGCCTCCTCGACGGCCCGCACCTCGGGCTGCTGGGCGACGTAACGCAGCGCGGCGAGCAGGTCGCCCTCCACCTCGATGGCCCGTACGACCCGGTTGCCGTGCATGAACAGCGAGGTGCGGCACAGCCGCGTCTTCTTGTCGACCTGCGCCTCGGGCGGGGCGTAGTTGGCGAGGATCTTGGCGACGGTCGCCTCGCTGCCGGGCTTGACGGTGAAGCTGAGCGCGTGGCGGATCCTGCCGTCACCGATCCTGGGCGCCACCTGCAGTCGACGGGTGCCGGACTCGGCCGGAGCCGCGCCGCTGGTCTCGCGGACGATGTGGAAGCGCAGCGACCGGGTGTCCCGGATACAGCTGTTCATCGGCCGCACCATCTGCACATGCTCCTCGCTGTTCACCCAGTCGAGGAACGGCGGCGCGCTCTCCCACTCACTGGTGATGAGCCACTGGGAGGGGTTCTCGATCGACTGGCAGAGCTGGTCGCTGACATGTCCGGGCACGGACGCGACCTGGCTGCACAGATGCTCGTACGCCTCCAGGAACTGCTGCTGGGCTCCGTCGTAGATGTCCAACAGCAGAACGACCCGCAGGCGGGAGCCGTCGAAGACGGACTGGGAGACGCGTTTGGTCATCTGGCGGGTCAGCGGTCCTGACAGGCGTTCAGACGTTGTGGTCATCCTGCGCACTTCTCCTTACGCGGGGGCAGAGGGCGGCGCCGGCCGCGGGTGACGCGACGTCAGCGTTCCTCGATCTTGTGCCGGGGGCAGAGCGCGCGCGACTCGTATGAACCACGTGGGTGACGGGGTCCCCGGCCGGACGCGGGGCCGCTCCCAGCAGGGCATGGACACGGCAAAGCGGCCGGCCGGGCGCGGGCCTACGGCACGACGGGGCTCACGGCCGGGGAGTGCGCCGATCGGCGTGGACCACGGCATCCCCACCGCGTCGAGCAGTGCGCACCAGGGCGGCCATGAAGGCCGCTGATGCGACGTGCGCGCACCTTCAATGCCTGGCAGTGCACTTCTCGAACGGGTTTCGGCGCAAGTCCCGGCCGGATTCCGGGGGCATCACCGCGCTTATCACCAGCAACTAAACCAGCCCGTCAATCAAAAATCGCTACAAGACCGCGGTTCCCCTCGGCCCCTCGGGAAAATTCGGACAGTCTGGACGGGAGCTACGGTTTTATCAACGGCGATCACGTTCTCCGATGGCGCATCACCAATGCACCCCGTCGAAGACCACACCCGGACGCCGAGCGTGGAGGCAGGGCAACCAAGCCCGCCCGAGTGAAGGGATTTCTCCGTGGAGTTCATCTTCAAGGACCAGGCATTCAAGTTCGAGACACTGCGCGCCGCGGGATTCGCGGGGGACGCCGGCGCCGACATCGGCGAGGTCATCGTGACCACCGCGCAGATTCCCGAGGGGGACGAGGACGCGTGGACCGCGGCCTGGAAGGCCACCGCCGAGCGCACCGCGAAGCGGGGTGAGGACTCACTGCAGGCAGGCGACCCGGTCAGCGCGCGCGAGGCCTTCCTGCGCGCGTCCAGCTACTACCGGTCGGCCGAGTTCTACCGCCGCAGGGACCCGCTCAACGACCCCCAGGTCCTCGAACTGTCCCGGCTGTCCAAGGACTACCTCGTCAAGGCGGGCGCCCTGCTGGACGGCCCGTTCCGCGAGGTGACCATCCCCTACGAGGGCGGCGAGATCCCCGGCTACCTCTTCCTCGTGGACGACAGCGGGGAACCCCGGCCGACCGTCATCTACACCAACGGCTTCGACTCCACCCGCGAGGAGGGTTACTGGGTCATCGGCGCCGCGGCGCTGCGGCGCGGCTACAACTTCCTGGCCTACGACGGGCCGGGCCAGGGCTGGATGATCCGCGAGAAGAAGGTGCCGTACCGGCCGGACTGGGAGAACGTGCTGGGCCCGGTCGTCGACTACGCCCTGACCGTGCCGGAGATCGACAACGACAAGATCGCGCACTTCGGCTACAGCCTGGGCGGATACCTCGTGGCGCGGTACGCCGCCCACGACCACCGGTCGGCGGCGATCGTGTGCAACGACGGCCTGATCAGCTTCTACGCGTCGTACCCTCCGATCCCCACCGACACGCTGCGCCTCGTCGAGGAGAAGCGGGACGATGAGGCGCTCCCGCTGCTGGAGGCGATGATCAAGGACGACACCAACGCCCGCTGGGGCCTTCAGAACGGTGTGTGGGTCAACGGGGTCTCGAACTTCGCCGAGTACGTCCGCAGCACCCGCGACTACACCCTGGCCATGGACGACGTCCACAAGATCCAGACGCCCGTCCTGATCCTCGAGGGCGAGAACGACAAGGTCTTCGCCGGCCAGGCGACCAAGCTCTCCGCGGAACTGCGCGCACCGCATGAGCACGTTCTGATGCGCAACGCCGACGGCGCGGGCGAGCACTGCCACGAGGGCGCGATGTACCTGCTCCACCAGACCGTCTTCAACTACCTGGCCAAGACGCTCCGCTAGGCGCGTCTTCCACAGAGCAGCGCCGGGCACGGAAACAGGGGGCTCTCGACGTCTCCGTGCCCGGCTGTCCGTCTCCCACAGCACCAGGTCTCGCACACGCGTGCGACTCGCGGCGCATTCCGTCCGTGGAGGGTACGGCGCCCTCGGCGCCGGTCGCGCACACCCGTTGTCGGTTCTTCTTCCAAGGAGGAGTGGGGACGTGACGTTCTCCGCCTCGGCCTTTCCGCCCCTGGCCCTCGGATTCTTCGGTCTCGGGACCGGATTCCTCATATACGGCCCGCACGAGTTGTTCAGATACCCGAAAAAGAGCGACGCCACGGACCGGGCCCTCGGCGTCTGGGGACTGTGGATGCCCGGCCTGTGCCAGTTCATCGTGGGCATCATTCTCTTCATCGGACTGACCTGGTTCCAGGTATTCACCAAGTCACCGCAGTTGTATATGGCGGCGCTGGCTTTCTCCGCCTACGGAATTCACTGGTTCGCGCTCGGCTGGAACCGCTACCGCGGCAATGACCCGCAGACCAACACCGGCATGTCCGTCGCCTTCATGGTGATCTCCGCGATGGGTGCCACGGTGTTCTTCAAGGTCGGTGACTGGCCGGTGGGCCTGCTGTTCCTCGGACTGTTCGCGGTCTACTTCTGTGACTTCTTCGCCTCGATCGGGATCAAGCTGGGCGAACGCGCACTGGGGGCCTTCCGCATCGTGACCGGCGGCTGGGTCCTGTACCTCGCCTACGCGGCCACCGTCGACTTCTCCCTGGCATACCACTGGCCCGTGTAGGCACCAGACGGACGGCGCCGGCGAGCGCAGGCCGGCGACGGCCGCGGTACCGGCCGGACGGCGCCCATGGCAGCACTCCCGCGAAGCCGCGTCCCACGGTCGCCTTCGCTCACGACGATCACGAAAGCCCAGGCCAGAAGCCACCTGACCTGGGCTTCGGTCAGATCTGACCGAGGTCGATCTCCACCGGGAACGGAGCCGCGACCTTGACGACCCCGGTGAACACATCACCCTCCCGGTAGGTCTTCGTCGCGGGGTCGAGGACGTAGGTGTACACCAGGGGAACGCCCGTCGCGGCCTGCTCGATCCGCCAGTAGAAGGCGATGCCGGCCTTGGCGTACTGGTCGGTCTTCACGATCCGGTCGGTGGTCTCCGACCCCGGCGAGACAACCTCCGCCACCAGCACCACATGCTCGGGCCTAGTGGGCGTGACATCGAGCGTGTCCGCGCGATACACGACGACGTCCGGCCGGCGATTGGTGAGCGGCACGTCCTGCAGCCGGACGTCGAAGTCCGTGTCGGCGTTCCAGTCCGGCCCCGCGGCGGCATCCAGAGAGTTGGCCAGGATCCGGGCCAGACGGTTGTGCCG